>JAYEOD010000157.1:0-3845 GCA_034722575.1 Bacteroidota bacterium
CTTAAAATTTGAAGATTGTAAAACAGAAAAATATTTTGAATTTATGTCGGCCATTTTGAAATTCAATTGGTATGACATGATTTTTATTTGGTTTTGTAATAAATGAATGGTTTTTTCTCCCCTTCAAGGTTCCAAAAACTTTCCGGGGTTTAAATAGATTTTAAGAAAATTGTAACTTTACCGCGACAAATTTTTGTTGGGGATTTTAATATTGTTTTTATGAAGATAGCATTAGCACAGATTAATTATATAATAGGAGATTTTGATAATAATATTGATAAGATATTGCTTTCGATAAAAAAGGCTAAGGAGCAAGGTGCCGACTTGGTTGTTTTTGCTGAGCTTGCTGTTTCGGGATATCCTCCACGTGATTTTTTGGAGTTTGATGATTTTGTTCAGAAGTGTGACGATTCTATTACAAAAGTTGCTGCCGAAGCAAATGGTATTGCTGTAATAATTGGGCTTCCGACTTTTAATACATCGGGAAGTGGAAAACGATTGCATAATTCGGCTGCATTTATTTGCAATGGAAAGGTAGAGGGTTTCAGACATAAAACGCTGCTTCCTACGTATGATATTTTTGATGAGTACAGGTATTTTGAGCCTAACAGGGCGTTCGAGATTATCGAGTATAAAGGAGAGAGAATAGCTCTTACTATATGCGAGGATATTTGGAATATCGACGAGCATAATCAATATGTTACCTCTCCGATGGATGAGTTGGCAAAGCAAAATCCTGATATCATGATAAATATTGCTGCTTCGCCATTTCATGCCGAGCAACCTGAAATGCGAAAACAGGTGTTGCAAAAGAATGTAGAAAAATATAATATTCCTTTGGTGTATGTTAATCATGTGGGAGCGCAAACAGAATTGTTGTTTGATGGGAATTCGCAGGTGATTAATAGCGGAGGCGATACATTATTGGAGTTAGAATATTTTAAGGAGGATTTTGGTGTTGTTGATTTAAACGCAAATAGTATTGCTAATGAGTATAGCATCCCGGCAAGGATGACGTTAATACACGATGCATTAGTGATGGGAGTGAAAAATTATTTCGATAAGTTAGGTTTAAAGAGAGCCCTTTTGGGATTGTCGGGAGGAATTGATTCTGCGGTAACAGCTGCTATTGCTGTGCGGGCATTGGGAAAAGAAAATGTTTATGGCGTATTGATGCCATCGAAATTCTCATCAGATCACTCTATTAAAGATGCAGAAGATTTAGCCAAGAATTTTGGTATGGATTACGATATTATTAATATTGAAGAGACTATAAAGTCTTACGAAAAGGCTTTAAAGCCTCAATTTAAAGATTTGCCTTTTGGTATTGCCGAAGAGAATCTTCAGGCTCGTAGTCGCGGTGTTTTGGTGATGGCATTATCGAATAAATTCGGGAAAATATTATTAAATACATCAAACAAGAGTGAGGCAGCTGTGGGTTACGGTACTCTGTATGGCGATATGAATGGTGGTTTGGCTGTGATAGGAGATGTGTATAAAACAGATGTTTTTGAGCTGGCACGGTATATTAACAAGGATGAAGAGCTGATTCCTGAAAATACTATTGTAAAGCCGCCTTCGGCAGAGTTGCGTCCCGATCAAAAAGACTCTGATTCGCTTCCTGATTATGAGATTTTGGATGAGATTTTAAAACAATATATCGAAAACAGTAAAGGTCCGAAGCAAATTATTGAGCAGGGTTTTGATGAAGATGTTGTATTGCGGATTTTGAAAATGGTAAACGCCAATGAGTTTAAGCGATATCAGTCGTCGCCAATTTTGCGTGTTACTTCTAAAGCATTTGGAATGGGAAGAAGAATGCCTATTGTAGCAAAGTATCTTATGAAATAAAAAAATATTTTGATTGAAACAAAAGAGGCTCTCTAAAATTTAGAGAGCCTCTTTTTTGTTTTATTGTGAATCAAGGATTAACCGATTCAACAGATTTAATTTCCGGTAAAGCTTTTCTAACAGCCTCTTCAATACCGTTTTTTAAAGTCATAGTGCTATATGGACATGATCCGCAAGCTCCTTGAAGTTGAACATTTACCACGTTTTCGTCTGTGATTTCAACAAATGCAACATCACCGCCGTCAGCTTGTAAATAAGGTCTAATTTGTTCCAGAATATTTTTAACCTTGATCTCTAATTCTTTTTTGTCAGCCATATTATTAATGATTTATCTTAACACGCTTTGTAGCTGATTGCTCAGAGTTTCTTTTTTCTGTTTTTTCAATAATGGTGTTAGCCAAGTTTTTGAAAGATTTTCCAATGATACTCTCTTCGTCTAAAGCTATTGGAGTACCTTTATCTCCGGCATCACAAATACTCTCTACAATAGGAATTTGTCCTAATAACGGCACATTATATTGTTCTGCTATTTTTTTACCACCATCTTTTCCAAAGATATAATATTTATTATCAGGTAGCTCAGCAGGAGTGAAATAAGACATGTTTTCAACTAATCCTAAAATAGGGACGTTTATCTGTTTTGTCTCGAACATACCAAACGCTTTGCGAGCATCAGATAGGGCCATCTCTTGTGGGGTTGTAACAATAACAACACCTGTAACAGAAACTTCTTGTACTAAAGTAAGTTGAACATCTCCTGTTCCAGGAGGAAGATCCACTACTAAGAAGTCAATATCACCCCAGTCAGTATCGTTAACTAATTGCTTTAAAGCGTTTGTAACCATCGCCCCTCTCCAAATTAAAGCCTGTTTTGGATCAACGAAAAAGCCTACCGAAAGAATTTTTATTCCATATTTCTCTAAAGGAATAATAACGTCTTTACCGTTAATTTTCTTTACATCAGGATGACCGTCAACTAATCCAAACATTAATGGCACCGAAGGGCCGTAGATATCAGCATCTAGAATACCAACTTTAGCACCTGTTTTTGCTAAAGCGATTGCTGTGTTTGCTGCTACAGTAGATTTACCTACTCCGCCTTTGCCCGACGCTACTCCAATAATATTTTTTACTCCAGACATAGGAGCTTTTCCGCCAATTAAGTCGGCCGATGTAGTTTTTATCCCTACTTCAAGATGTTCGCCAAGGCTATTTTTAATTGCTTTACGTGCAGCCGGAACTACAATTGCAGAGGATTTATCTTTTGAATCTGGAAATACTAGAGTGAAAGAGATCTGTTTTTCTTCAATTTTGATGTCTTGAACCATGTTTAAGGCAACAATATTGTTTGTTTTCGGAAAATACATTACTCCTTTTAATGCCTCTAATACTTGCTCTTTTGTATATGACATACTTTTTAATTTTTAATTAGATTGATTACGAATAACCAATGATTTTTTATCTGTTGTACAAAATCTATGCAAAAATAGATATTGTTTGAAAGATGGCGAAATTTTATACCGTTTTTATCTGAAATATAACGAGAAACCTTGTTGCTAATGGCTAAGGAAGTTGCAGTTATTTTTGATTGTGTTTTTGAGATATGACAATTTGTCGTTAAATGAATATTTTGATGACGAATTTAGTAACTTTAGCATAATGATAGCGCAATAGTAAAATATCGGAATGGGTTTTGATGTTTAAATAAGAATTAATGAAGAGAGGTTATGACTAAAGATAAAATTATTGAATTATACGATAGGGTTTGTCATTTGATTTTTGTTGCAAGAATTAAAGATGCATTTGATGTTATTGAAAAGTTGTTGGAGGAGGCGAAAGATTCTGATTTGTCTGATCGCTACTTAACGCAGAAAACAACATATCAGAATATAGTTAAATACACATTTAGTGGAGTGGAAGACCCTAATAGAGATAAGATTTTATCTTCTGTTATTAAAGGTGTTTTGGAGTTGAATGATGTATTGCGAAAAAAA
>JAYEOD010000158.1:0-3834 GCA_034722575.1 Bacteroidota bacterium
ATCATATTACACATACAACACTTCATATATGATTAAATTTTATTTACAGTCGCAAATGTATAAAAAATAAGTAGATATGAGAATCAATTCTAACCACTATATTCTCATTTTTTTTATATCACGGAAAAAAAATTATTCTATTACCAAATATTGAAATATCTTTGACAAAAATTTAGAGATGGCAATAAGCAATAATATACAACGCAAATCGAATTTCGAGTTGCTGGACATGGTTAATAAAAAATATAAATATAGTGAAGAAGTACTTATCAATCTACTTTACGAGCTAGAGAAACGCGATCTTTCTAACGACAGAATTGACGATTTAAAAGAAGACATTAAGGGCTTTACAACAAAAGTAATCATCCCAAAACAAGATAAAGAAGAGACTGCTTCGGAAACTCAATCATCATCAAAAGAGACTGCTCTTCCACAACTATACTCTATAAAAGCCATTTTTATGGTTTCTATTATCTTTTCTGTCTTTTTTGCTGCCATTTTAATGGCTATAAATTTATATAATTTAGGGAAAAAGAAAACCATGATCCACTTATTGAGTCTGGGTTTTTTATTCTCGCTAAGTATAGCAATGCTAACTCAAAGCTTGGGAGCTTTTGGCCCTATTATAGGTGTTTTATTAAATGTCGGCGGCGCTTATCTTATTGTACAGTACTTTTGGATCCCCGCTATTGGCGCACGAGAATACGAAAAAAAATCGATGCTAATACCTATTATTGTGGGTATTGTAATTTCTATCCCCATAGTTATTATTATGTTTCAACAAGGCATGGTGATTTAACCACCGAATAAAAGACAAAAAAAAATCCGTGCATAATCAGTATCATCCAACTCATACGCATTGCATTCCCTAAAGATTAGAACACGGATAATATAGACCAAACAGATAAAAAATATTCCCGAAAAGGTTTGCGGTAAATAAACGCCCTATTTTTAATTTTTTAACATAGTTAAGTATTAATATTGTAGGAGAAATTCTATAAATAAAGACTTAATATTTTATACTATGGGAATTAATTCAGAGAACATAAATGAGTCTATCCCTACAGGGAAAAACAAAACAAAAGACTTAATACGCTATATAAATTTTAAACTAGCAACACTTGGTCAACCTACATTTGTTGACCATCACGACAAGTCGAAAAAAAAATCTCTTTCCGATTCTAAATTCATCAAATTAACAGAGAGCCTGATTCTTAACTACAGAAATAGTACCAGACTGTTTTCAAATATGCTTACTCCTATAGATCAAAGGATACAGAATTTTATTAACAGCTATTTGAAAGATCAAAATCTTTCTACAATACCACAATTGCCGGTTAATACTTTTGTTGTTGACCAGCCGGATATAGCACGACTCATTAGTCTTCCTCCACATAAAAACGAATTCAAAAATGAATACATCGAATCGTATCGAATAAAACAAGGTATTCTTCACAATCCAAAACACGACAGAAGAACTACAAAGGGTTCGTTTCATATTGTTGAAGGGGGATTTCCTGTTCCTATAGATAAAATTGAACTACCTAAACAAGCATGGAGCAAATTCCTTGAATCGGCATTTAACCCTTCTCAGGAATTAAATCAACTTCCTTTTACAGCCGGTCAAAACAATCAGGCAAATATTTTTGTCTCTCTGCTTACGCGACCAATCGTTAGTCCGGAAGTAAAAGGCGTGGTAAAAGAAAAATCGTTAGAGATACGTTTTATAGCACCGGGAAGCTTGGTTAGCAATATCGACTTTGTAGAATCTATTTTTGGTAATGCAGGAAACCCAAGCGATCCGAACTGCGATGCAGGACTAGATCCCGACCACTGGACCGGTCATACAGGATGTATTATATTAGCTCCGCAAATGCTACATCTTACAAAAAAAGAACTTGGACTACCACATTATAACGAGGCTACCGAACGACAAAAACGAGATGGCGTATGCTGGAAAAATGATAAAGAGCTTTACAATGATGGAAATCCTTTTAAACTTACTTGTCGTGATGAAAAAGGAGTTGTTATAACATTAATTGCCGATAACTATTTTGGATATTCTAAAAAAGAGATAAAAACACAAATAAGTTATTCTGCTAACCTATTAGGACTAGCAGAGGAGGAGCACTCCGGTGGAGCAATCGCTTTTAAAAGAAAAAATATCGGTTCTAAGTTTAACGGAACTCTTTTTACAAACAACATCTTGAAAAAGGAATACTTTTTTAAAGATGTAACAAAAATGTTTGGTGATATAATGCAGCTCCACGAAAAAGGATATGGTATAGATAAAAACAATAAAAACATTATCTATATTCCTGAAGATACAGAAATCGATCTGTATAAAGGCAGCATAACATGGACAAAAAATGGAGAGAAACAAAAAATTAGTCTTCTACCAAATCACTACTACATTTTTCCTTCGGGACATAAAATACATATGGAAAAGCATCCTGCAACTCCATCGTGGCGCTTAATCAGCACTTACTCCGAAGGCACTTTCTGTCATAAACCAAGCACTGTTTCGGGAGGAGGAAAATCAGAAATTTCTAAGTCGTTACTAAATGCAATTATCTATGGCTCTTTCTTTGTACAAGATATTTACAAAGATTTTGAAGCTGCTGATAAAATCATTAATCGCGATTACTCCGATAGATGGAAACACCCGGAGCAGTTTAATAAAAAAAATCGTTCCTTATTATGCAATGAACGGACTCTTGGTTCGGTAATTAAACTATTAACACCTTCGGACATATATACCGAAGAGTATAACAAATTTCTTAACGAGATACCAACGCATGTAAAGGCTTTGGTGCTTTATGTAAAACGCTTCTACCGTCCTGAGCGCACCAATGATAATTGGAAAGACTATTTCTCTACCGATGTTATTAACGGACGAAAAGGGCATGAACTCCTTTTTAACAACAGAAAAATTAAAGCCAGCTACCTACGAATAGGTTTTGCAAACGATAACTCATGGTATCTGCATAAATTACGTGCCGATTTTATCGCTTCAGCAAAAATACAAATGGAAGACGATATTTCGGCTTCTATTGTTTTGCCGACAAAACATTTTAAATATCTGAATAACGACTATAAAAATCCTAGTATAAAATTTATAGCCAACTGCGAAAACAAATTCTTCCAGCGTCCCGACGAAGCTGTTAACAGAGGTTACGACAAAGAAGCGGAAGCAGACCTGTCGATGCGAAATAATTTCACATCAAACTACGAGCCTTTAACACAAAAAGACGGGGAAGAACTTATTAGCGACGCTATTAATTTTGACGAATACACAAAACCTATTAAAAGACTTATAACAGAAGGGGTAAAAGAAAAATCGGGATATTATTTCATTACTCCATCGCACCCAAGAATAGTTAATGGAGAGCCTACAAAAAACCCAAGATATTTACAAAACCGTCCCGACCTTGTAAATCCTATTGAAGAGCATTTGGCTGAGATAGGAATACGTTTTGCACGGAAAACACCACTTTCCGAGCCAATATATCACCCTATTAATGCAGTTTTACCGGGCAGGAGAAATAATCCTCCCGAAAAGGAGAATGGTATCAGAGGACTTAGTGTTTACAATCCTATCCACTTTCAGGAACTGCCTGAACTGTTTATGGATTTTATATGCAGCCTTACCGGAAAATCGCCGTCCACCACAGGAGCAGGCTCCGAAGGCGCATTAACAAAAGGACCTTTTAATATGCTACGACCAACAACCGACCTTAACAACGCTCTGCTTTCGTATATCCTTACGGGATATCAAGGATTTTCTACAGCAGCCGGATACGTTGGCACAGAATCGCGTTTCGATCATGATAT
>JAYEOD010000159.1:0-3831 GCA_034722575.1 Bacteroidota bacterium
CCCGAAAAGGCTATACTAGACAATAACAGTTGGTACGGAGCGCTTTATTATAACATAATTGATAACGGTAATAATATTTTTACCTTATTAGGATGGAATGGCTACAATGCGCAAACAAATCAAAAAATTATTGAAGTGTTGAGCTTTTCAACAGAGGGAAATCCGGTATTTGGAAAAGCTGTTTTTGCAAATTATCCCAGTATACAGACAAGGATACTGTTTCGCTATTCTGCTAAAACTACCTTTTCGTTAAAATATGAGGAGGTAAAAATGTTAATAGAAAAGAATAGGATATTGAAATTTAGAAAAGGTTCGCGTATTGTAAAAAGAAAATTTCCGTTAATAGCATTTAATAAGTTAGAGCCGATGAATAAAGGCTTTAATAGTAATTACAAGTACTATATACCCCTTACAGAAACGATAAACGCCTTTAGGTATAAAAATGGAAAATGGTTATTTATGGAGGATATCACTATCATCACTGAAAAGAAAAAATCCAGAAAAAAAAGAGAGCCGAAAATGAATCTCTTTCCTAAAAAACAGGATTAAAAGATATTAAGCTGTCAATCATCGAATTAAACTAATTAATCGATTTTTTTATTAAAAGGGTATTGTGTAACCTCTCTGTCTTCCAAAAACGAAAGTGGAGGAGAAAATCTCAACTCTTTTCTGCATAATTCTGAATTTGCGCTTTTTAAAAGGTTGCAAATCTGTTCATTTCCGAACAACGATTGTATTGTATCGCACAATACCAAATAAAAGACATAATGTAATTAATTGAAAATTACCGCGTAACACTGGTTGGCTTAAAAATTGCTCATTTTATACGATATAATAACAAAGCAATTAGTTATAATGAGGGGATTAATAGTTACAGTATTACTGCTTATAATATTTTCGCAATTTCTTTTTTCGCAGGAAAAAGCATATCACACGGAAAAAATAATTTACGATACGCCTAAAATTGATGGTGTATTTGATGATGAAATATGGAAACAGGGCGAGTGGAAAAATGATTTTACCCAATTTGAACCTGATAATGGTAATGCTGCTTCACAAAAGACAGAATTCAAGATTCTTTACGATGATAATAACATTTATGTAGCGATAAAAATCTATGAAAATGATATTACTAAAATAATAAAACGTATGTCGCGTCGCGATGGATGGGAAGGCGATATGGCGATAGTACAATTCGACAGCTATTTTGATAAAATGACTGCTTTTGTTTTTGCTGTTAATGCTTCGGGCGTGAAAAACATTTGTTTTATTCACGTCGCATTGGTTGTTCGCCACATGGCGAGCCCGATTTATCGGATAATGAATATGCTGATATACCGGAGAATACAAGAATTCTTGGAGCTATAAAACTTACAGGAAAAACAAAAAAAGGTTTGTCGATCGGTATAATGGAGAGTGTTACTAATAACGAAAAAGCTGTTATTGATAGTGATGGCGATCGTAATAAAGAGTCTGTAGAGCCAATTACAAATTACTTTGTAGGAAGGGTTCAACAAAATTTGAATGATGGAAATACTATTATTGGTGGTATGATTACATCCACTAATAGAGATATTAAAAATGGCGATTTAGATTTTTTAAACACTTCTGCTATAACAGGAGGAGTAGATTTTATGCAGTATTTTAAGGAGAAGAGATATTATATATCGGCAAAATTATTAACAAGTAAAATAAATGGAAGTGAAAATGCCATTCTTGAGCAGCAACTCTCTTCCCGAAGATATTATCAACGCTCTGATTTTGACTATGTTTCGCTCGATTCTAATAGAACCACTTTATCCGGACACGGAGGAAATATTACTTTTGGAAAAAATACTAATAGCGGATTGCGATTTGCTTGTAATTTAACATGGCGCTCACCGGGATTAGAATTGAATGATGTAGGCTATCTGCGTAGGGCAAATACTGCTTTTCATTATTTATGGGTGGGATACAGTATTACTAAGCCATTTTCTGTTTTTAACAAAATCAGTATTAATGCTAACGAATGGATGGGATGGGACTTTGGCGGTACGAAAACCTTTTTTGGAGGGAGTATGGGACTATATATGCAATTTAAAAATCTTTGGTCGTTAGGGATGAATATCTCGAAAGAGGGAAAAAATATAGATAACACAGCACTGCGTGGTGGTCCGGCGTTTCATTTACCCGGTTCTACCAGCTACAATTGTAATTTACATACAAATTCCTCAAAAAAAATCTCTTTATATAGTGGTTTTTACATTAACAAAGGAGGCGATAATTCTAGTAATAGCCATGGTTTATGGGGAGGAATCTCTTATCATCCTATTAACAGTTTAAAAATCTCTATTAGTCCGAGGTATAATTATTCCAATACCGATTCGCAATATATTACCGAAGAGGAGTATAATAGTGAAGCGCAGTATCTTTTTGCAGGTATGAAGCAAGAGACTTTCTCTCTTACAACAAGGGTCGATTTTAATATATCGCCCGATTTTACTATTCAATATTATGCTTCGCCATTTGTTAGCAGCGGACTGTTTTCTGAATATAAAAAAATAACAAATCCTTCGGCTTCTAATTTGAATTAGCGGTACGAAATTTTTCCTTCCGATATAATTTCATACTACGAAAATGATAATGTTTTTGGTGTTAGTGAGGGAGGTGATACTAGTGATTCATACTATTTCGACAATCCTGATTTTAATTACAGGCAATATCGTTCTAATTTAGTGCTGCGATGGGAGTATAAAGCAGGCTCTTCTTTTTACCTTATTTGGGCACAAAGCATATCAGATTCAGATTCTAATGGAGATTTCGATTTTTTTAATAGTATAAATGATCTCTTTCAGGAAGAATCGCGTAATGTATTTCTATTAAAATTTTCATATAATATTATTGCGTAGAAAATTTATATTTATAACGATTGAGGGCGCATTATAATAAAAATTTATTTACATAGAACGGATATAAATACAAGCTGGTTAAAGGCTGGAAAGCAGTGACTTACAGGTGTTTTAATAAAAATGTCGATATCCTAGTTATAGACAATAAAAAATCCAATCAAATTTGTTTCTGTTTTATTGAAATATTATACCTTTGCTACCAAATAACAGAAAAAATTAATATCTTAAAAATCATACGAATATGCGTAAACATAATTTTTTTGCAGGTCCATCTATCCTGCCAGAATCTGCTACAGAAGCAACTGCTGCAGCAATAAATGATTTTCATGGCGTTTCATTAGCATCTATATCTCACCGAAGTAAAGAGTTTGAGGCAGTGATGAACGAAGCACAAGATTTATTCAAAGAATTATTAAATATCCCTGAAGGATATAGTGTGTTATTTTTAGGTGGTGGAGCAAGTTTACAATTTGCTATGATACCTTATAACTACATGCATAAAAAAGCTGCCTACTTAAATACAGGTACATGGGCTAAAAAAGCTGTTGCCGAAGCAAAACTTTTTGGTGAAGTAGTAGATATTAAAGCTGCAGATTATACTGCATATCCCGAAAACTGGAAAGCTCAAGTTCCTGCTGATGTTGATTATGTTCATATCACAACTAATAATACTATTGCCGGCACAGAATATTTAGAGGATCCTGATTTTGATATGCCTCTTATTGCTGATATGTCGTCAGATATTATGAGTCGTCCGGTTGACGTTTCTAAATATGCTCTTATATATGGTGGTGGGCAAAAAAATGTTGCTCCATCAGGCTTAACTTTTGTTATTGTAAAAGACGAGTTATTAGGTAAAGTAGAACGTCAAATTCCTACAATGCTTAATTACAAAACTCATATTGACAAAGGTTCTATGTTTAACACTCCTCCGGTAATTCCT
>JAYEOD010000160.1:0-3828 GCA_034722575.1 Bacteroidota bacterium
CATGCTCTTCTATTTTTTTGAATACATCCTGACGTATGTTGATACTGGTTGTTTTAGTATTGGTGTTAATTGCTTCAATAACAATATCGCACTTACTAAAGATTTTGTAGTCTGAAGAACCTTTAATTCTACTCATAATTCCTCTTTTTTCGCTTTCGGTAAGTCCCCAGTGGGCTATTTTTGCGTCGAGAGTAGCGGTGATTTTATTATAAGTATCTTCAATAGTTTCGTCGGTAAGATCTAAAAAGCGTACTTCAAAACCTTTTTGGCTAAAGTAGCTAATTAATTCTTTTCCCATTCTACCGGAGCCTACAATGCCTATAGTAGATAACATATCGTCTGTTTTTGTTTGATCGTTTCCTATAGAGAAATCTTCTAATTTAATATTGTCTGCCATTTTAAAAACATTTATTGAGATAAAACACTGTTTACATTAAAATTTACTATAATTATTATAATCCTCCGGCTTGATTTGCTGTAATAGCAACCAAGTTAACGATATCACTCACCGAGCAACCTCTTGAGAGATCGTTGATAGGAGCGGCCATACCTTGTAAAATTGGTCCAACAGCTTCTGCTCCGGCTAAACGCTCTACAAGTTTATATGCTATATTTCCTGTTTCGAGAGTAGGGAATACTAATACATTAGCGTTGCCTGCAACATTACTGCTTGGTGCTTTTCTAAAAGCTATGCTTTCTACAATGGCTGCATCAGCTTGTAGTTCGCCATCAATAGATAGTGTAGGATTTGCTTTTTGTGCAATTTTTGTAGCTTCTACTACTTTGTCAACCATTTCGTGTTTAGCACTTCCTTTTGTCGAAAAGCTTAACATAGCAACTTTAGGTTCTAATTTAGCAATCGATTTTGCTGTTTTTGCTGTCGATAATGCTATCTGAGCTAACTCAGCAGCATTAGGGTTTGGTGTTACAGCGCAATCGGCAAATACAATAATATCGTCAGGGGCATACTTACAATCTTTAAAAACCATTAAAAAAGCTCCTGATACAATACTAATACCGGGTGAAGTTTTTATTACCTGAAAAGCAGGGCGTAATACATCTCCGGTAGCATTTTCTGCACCCGCAACTTCTCCGTCAGCCTTGCCGTCTTTTATTAGTAGGGTGGCTAAATACAAAGGGTTTTCTACCAGTTTTAGAGCCTCTTCTTTCTTAAGACCTTTTTTCTTACGAATATCTACAAGCATATCAGCGTAATAATCTTTTAACGGATTGTTAATTGGATCAATTATTTCTGCATTTTTTATATGCTCCAAGTTAAACTCTTTTGCCAGAGATTCTATTTTTTCTTTTTTTCCTAAAAGAATAATTTGAGCGATTTTTTCTTTTAAAAGAAATTCAGATGCTCTTAAGGTTCTCTCTTCAGTTCCTTCGGGAAGAACAATTTTTTTCTGTAATGTTTTTGCATTCTTCCTAATGCGGTCTAGTAAATTCATTGACTGTATGCCCTTTATGTGATTTCTGTTTATTTAATATACTTTTTAAAGTTATGTGCAAAAATATACATTTATTTAGATTTATTTCTATGTGTGTTATGAATTTTTAAAGTGTATCTTAATATCTAATCATTATAGATAGTAATTGCCTTATTTAAAGATGGGTTTTTTACAGAAAACTGTTATGTGGTATTGTGGTAAGAATAAGTGTATTACGTGTAAAGGAAATGTTTTTTTATAGTATGATATTTGGTGTGATAAGTTTATGGTTAAATGAATTATATCCGTTTAGTTATATAATTACTCTATTAATAGATAAAATCTATTAATTTTGCCCTTTATGGTTAATCAAGTGGACTCGATAAATATAGCGACTAGTAATGCAGAAATAGCTGTTGATACTGTGGCGCAGCATATAGATACCGCCTCGTTTTTGCAGTCGGTGAATTTTAATTCTACACTTAGTGATATACCTATTAATATTATAGATAATAATTGGGTGTTTATTTTTTCTTTAACCGGATTAATATTGCTTGCATGGGTACGGAATTTTTCACCGATTCGTTTTGCAATGATTTTTAGTTCTGTTTTTTCGTTCCGACAATTAGAGAGTCTTGTTAAAGAAAGGGGTGTGTTCCATCATGGAGCTTCTATCGGATTAGTGATAATGACGCTATTGGGAGGAGCATTGTTTGCATATCAGATTAATTATTTGTTTTTAGGAGAGTTAGTTATAAATGATAACCTCCCTTATGTAGTTATTCTTCGTTTTGCTATTGTGTTGTCGGTTTTTTGGTTTTTGAAAGTACTTGTTGTAAAATTAATTGGGGTTCTTTTTAAGGCGAAATATTCTGCCGGTTTACAACTGTTGAATATGTTTACTATTAATGTTGTTGCCGGTTTAACTATGTTATTAATTATTCCTATTTCTATTTTTACCGAACAACTTTTTTTAACACAAATAAATATAGCTATTGTGTTAGTGTTATATAGTTATCGAATAGTTAGGGGCTTTATTAGTGGGAGAAAAGAGAATAGGTTTTCGTTTGTTTATATTATTTTGTATCTTTGCACCCTCGAAATTATACCGGTAATTTTATTGATGAAATTTATTTTGCCGGAGTATTTTTAATAATCAGCAAATAAATTTTTGTCAACAATTAAAAGAAACGTAAATTGAAGATAAAAAACATATTAGTATCTCAGCCAAAACCAGCAGATCTGGAAAAGTCTCCTTATTAATCTTTGATGCAAGATTATAAGCTTAAGCTTAATTTTGAAAAGTTTATAAAAATTGATGGCGTGGAGTCTAAGGAGTTTAGACAAAAAAAGATTCGTGTAGGCGATTATACAGCAATTATTCTATCTAGTAGAAATGCTGTGGATCATTTTTTTAGATTAAGTAAAGAGCTTCGTGTAGAAATACCTGATACAATGAAGTATTTTTGTACATCAGAATCTACAGCTTATTATTTACAAAATTATGTGCAATATCGAAAGCGCAAGATTTTTCATGGTAATCAAAGCATGGCTCAATTAGTTGAGCTAATTAAAAAGCATAAAGGAGAGAAGTTTTTGTTCCCAACATCCGGAAACGGAAAAAAGGCTCTTATGCTAATGTTGGATGCCGAGAAGATTAAATATACTGCGGCAGAAATGTATAAAACATTGCCTAGTGATTTAACAAAGCTTAGCATGAAGAAATATGATATGATCATTTTCTTTAGCCCATTTGGGGTGAAATCGTTATTGTCGAATTTCCCTGAATATGAGCAGGGAGAGACATTATTAGCTGCGTTTGGTCCATTAACAAAAAAAGCCATTCTAGATAGTAACTTAAGATTAGATATTGCTGCACCAACAAAAACTGCTCCATCTATGACAATGGCTATCGAACAGTTTTTGATTGAAAATAAGAAGAAAAAGAAGTAATATTTATATTTACCATTTCAAGACACATTTTAAGATTTACTCTTGAGGTGTGTCTTGTTTTTTTATTATTAAGGTAAGACGAGCCATATATAACTAAGTTGAGATTTTATACTTTGCTTTGGAGAACGAGGAGGCTGAGATGGACGATTGATTGAATGGGTGATTGTGGCACCTTCGGTGCGATTGCTTGATTGAATGGGTAAGACTATAACATAATCCATTTCATTGGATCAAAAAAATTAGTTTAATTAGTTTAATTCGATGAAAAAAACAAATTATAAACGGATGAAACACCCATGTTAAACAATTTTTAACACACACGAGAATGATTATAAATGTGCAGCTCCATCCGACAAATAAAAACTGAATTAATTACGAATTACGAATGGCGAATTACGAATGGCGAATGAAAAATTGAATGATTGAATGAATAAACAAATCG
>JAYEOD010000161.1:0-3792 GCA_034722575.1 Bacteroidota bacterium
TTCTATTTGTAGCATGATGATCGGGGAGTGAAAATTCAGGTACAGAGTACCGTTCTATTATTTTATAGATTAGCCTGAAGGTCTGGGATAAACTAATCAGATTGGATGGTTTCACCGAGTTGATTGATTGAGGTTTTTTCCTTCGCTTTGGCTTCTGAGGACAAGGATATTACACTAAAAAATTAGATTAATTCGTTTAATTCGATGAAACGAGCCACACTAAAACTTTTAATACACACGACAATGATTATAATGGCGACTTCCATCCGACCGAAATATAAAATTATAAACGGATGAAACGAGCCATATAATATTAAGATGGTAATTAATAATTCTATCTTTGCGGTTAAATAAAAAATACATGAAATTAAAAATAGAGGAGTTTCTGGCTCTGTCGGAAAAATATGCAGTTGTAGATGTTCGTTCACCAAAAGAATTTGCTCAAGCACATATTCCCGGAGCGCATAATATTGCTTTGTTCTCGAATGAGGAGAGAGCTGTGGTAGGTACTATATATAAGAATTCCGGTAAGGAATCGGCTGTGTTAAGAGGTTTAGAAATTGTTGGCCCTAAAATGGCTGGGTTTGTAAAAGAGGCTCGAAAATTAGCTGTCGATAAAAAAATTCTGGTGCATTGTTGGCGTGGTGGAATGCGTAGTGGAAGTATGGCGTGGCTTTTTGGTACTATTGGATTAGAGGTTCATATTTTGGAGGGTGGTTATAAAGCGTATCGTACTTTTTGTAGAGAGCAATATGTAAAAGAGTACTCTTTGATTGTGGTTGGAGGTATGACGGGGAGTGGAAAAACAGATGTTTTAAAAGAGCTTGAAAAATGTGGAGAGCAAATTATCGATCTTGAAGGAATTGCACATCATAAAGGCTCTGCGTTTGGTGCAATTGGGCAGCTTGCGCAACCTACTACAGAACAATTTGAAAATAATCTTGCTAAAGAGTGGAGTAAACTAGATTTTTCGCTGCCAATTTGGATCGAGGACGAAAGTAGAGCGGTAGGCTTGGTTAATGTTCCGGAAGAGTTATATAAAAAAATACGCAGTACAAAAGTGTTTAAAATAGATGTTCCTAAAAGTGAACGGATTAAGCGTCTTGTAAAAGAGTATGCCTGTTTTGATAAGGAGAGTTTGGAGAGTGCTGTGGTAAGAATTCAAAAACGCTTGGGAGGAGAGAATAAGAGTGTGGCTATGGAGGCTCTCGAAAAAAATGACTTTGCTACTGTGGCCGATATCACCTTAGTATATTACGATAAAGCTTATAATCACGGACTCCTGAAACGTGATGCTGAAACAGTTTATGAGCTAAAAGTGGAGAAGGATAATCCGAGTGATACTGCTAGAAAATTGATAGATTTGTATAATACAATTGTTTAAATAAAATGTAATGGATTTAATATATCTCGATTATAACGCTACTACACCTATTGATAAAGAAGTAGCAGCCGAAATGCGTCCTTATCTGGATCTCTATTTCGGAAACCCATCCTCAAGTCATGAGTTTGGAATGAAAGCAAAAATGGCTGTAGAAAAAGCTCGTAAGCAGGTTGCCGACCTTTTAAATTGTAAGCCGGAAGAGATAATTTTTACAAGTGGTGGCTCTGAATCAAATAACTATGCTATAAAAGGCATCGCGGAAGCGAAAAAAACTCAGGGAAACCATATTATCACCTCTTCTGTAGAGCATCCCGCTGTTTCGGAAGTGTGTGATTATCTTGCCAAACAAGGATTTGACATAACTGTTTTACCTGTTGATGCTGAAGGTTTGGTGAGTGTTGATGATTTGAAAAACGCCATCCGAAAAGATACTGTTTTAGTTACTATAATGCATGCTAATAACGAAGTTGGAGCAATTCAGCCTATTAAAGAACTTGCCGAAATAGCACATCAAAACAGTATTGCTTTTCATACTGATGCAGCGCAATCGGTAGGGAAAATTTCTGCCGATGTAACTGAATTGGGAGTGGATTTAATGTCTGTTGCCGGACATAAATTGTACGCCCCAAAAGGTATTGGCGCTTTGTATATTAAAACCGGTGTAAAGCTGGAAAAATTAATTCATGGTGCCGATCACGAACGTAATTTGAGAGCCGGAACCGAAAATGTTCTCGAAATTGTTGGGCTGGGAAAAGCGGCTGAAATTGCTCAGCGCGATTTAGATAAAAATGCATCTCACTACAGTGAAATGCGTGATGCATTAGAAAAACTTTTGCAGGATGGTATTCCTGATATAAAAATAAATTCTATTAATGCATCTCGATTACCAAATACCTCTTCTGTGAGCATCCCTCGTGTTGAGGCAAATACTTTGCTCGATGAGTTGACCGGTGTTGCTGCATCGGCAGGAGCCGCATGTCATACCGATAGTATTGATGTGTCGGCTGTTTTGGAAGCAATGAAAATTCCTATAGATTATGCCATGGGAACGATACGTTTTTCTACCGGTCGTGAAAATACAAAGGAAAATATTCAAAAAGCAGCTTCTCTTTTTATCGAAAAGGTAAACCAATTAAGAGGAGAGGAGCAGCCTGAAATTCCTGCTATTGCTCATGATGAGGTTAAATTAACGCATTTTACTCACGGATTGGGATGTGCTTGTAAATTGCGTCCTCAGGATTTGGAGCAGGTGTTGAAAAATCTTGCTGTGCCTACTGATAAAAATGTTCTGGTGGGTACCGATTCGTCCGATGATGCTACAGTATATCGTATTAATGATGAGCAGGCTTTAGTGCAAACATTAGATTTTTTTACTCCTATTGTTGACGAACCATATTATTTTGGCGCAATTGCCGCTGCTAACGCTTTAAGCGATGTGTATGCCATGGGAGCAAAGCCTTTGTTTGCGCTAAATATTGTGGGTTTCCCCGATAAGCGTCTGCCGTTGACTGTCCTGCAGGAAATATTGCAAGGCGCACAGGATAAAGCTACGGAAGCAGGTATTAGTATTCTTGGCGGACATACTGTTGAGGATACTGAACCTAAATATGGTATGGTGGTTACCGGAATTACGCATCCTGATAAAGTGCTTAAAAATAATAGTGCTAAAGCAGATGATCTGCTGATTCTTACCAAACCTATTGGAACAGGAATCATCTCTACCGCTACAAAACGTGGATTGACATCTGAAAAAATAAAAAAACAGGTTATTAAATTAATGTCAACTCTTAATAAAGGCGCTGCCGATGTGATGAGTGATTTTGACGTACATGCTTGTACCGACGTTACCGGATTTGGTTTGCTGGGGCATTTGCGCGAGATGGTTCTGAATACAAAAGTTGGCGCTACTATCTATAATGCAGATGTTCCTATTATTGATGATGCACGCGAATTTGTTGTGGCAGGAATAATCCCCGGAGGAACAGTAAATAACTTCGACTATGTAGCTAACGATGTTGTTTATTCTGATTCTCTTTCCGAAATTGATAAAATGCTGCTCTGCGATGCTCAAACATCAGGTGGATTGCTAATTGCTATTGCTGCCGACGATGTTGATGCAATTATGAAAAAAATGCACGAAAACAGCATTAATGCAACAATAATTGGTAAATTTACATCCGAAAATGCAGGAAAAATTATTGTTCGATAATAAATTATAAACGGATGAAACGCCCATGTTAAGCAATTTTTAACACACACGAGAATGATTATAAATGTGCAGCTCCATCCGACAAATAAAAAATAAGTAATGAGTTGGATTGGCATTCAGAAAAATGTTATTCAGCTCGCAGCGAAGCATTAGAGAGACCGGGAAGCTGAGAACTTGTTCGAAGATCACCCGGCCGAAC
>JAYEOD010000162.1:0-3783 GCA_034722575.1 Bacteroidota bacterium
AAAAAACACTTTCCCACATAATTTCAAGCACTATCCATAACGCTTGAAACATCTAATAAGACACATATGTCGCCGCCAATAATCACACATTCCCCCATTAGCAACGACTTAAAAAAAACGTCATAACTCTTTAAATTTCAACAAAATGACACGAATATTCACTCCACCCCGGCGCCTATCCTTAAAAACACTGCAAATATACATTTCCCTAAAAAATACCGTTTTTTTATTGCTTATCCCTTACAATTGTAGTAACCTTACATGATCAACAGAGTTATAATAAAAAATTCTAGCCATGAAAAAAATTAGACGATTAAGCGTAATGCTCGTAATACGCCTATTTTGCATAGCTAGCACCAATGTGTTTGCACAACACTTTGGAAATATAAATGGAAGTCCACTAGGAGATATGTGGACTATTTACTTAACAGATGTTAATATTGATGCGGAGAATGCCGATGCAGGAGATGAACTAGCCGTCTTCGATGGCACAATACTTGTCGGGGTTTACACCTTTGATGGGACAGAAAGCTATTCAACAGAGGGCACAGATTACCCTCTAGTAACATACAATGTACTCGGTACAGGTTCTGGTTACACACCAACTCATGACGTTACATTCAAATTCTGGGACAACAGCGAAAGCCTAGAAATAACAGGTGTTTTTAACGAATATGGAACTCCGAATGGAGCTTATGGACTAGATGCAACTATAGACGGCGATTATGACGCCCATGAAGATCCGGGCGCTGAATCTTCTACAGTTACATTCCCTCCGGGAAGTAATGATTATAGCTTTATTCATTTAAATTTTAACGCAGGGAATTCTGCATCAGGAACAATTACAATAACTACCGGTTGTAGCGGAGCAATGGAAGATGTTATTGTAAATCTTTATGATAATTCAGACAATAGTTTTATTGGGACTTATACACCTGACTCAAACGGAGAATACACTATTAACGGTTTACAAAATGGAAATGTATATAAAATAACAGCCGCTTTAACAAATTACACTTCATACCCTACTTATCGTTTAGCAACAATCAGTGGCCATAACCTTACAGGAAAAGATTTCACTCTTGATCCAAACCTAGGCATTATTAAAGGAAAAGTGAAAAACACTGCCACAAATGGAAACTTACCAGGTGCTTTACTAACACTTTACAATGAAGCAGGTACTGAAATTTCCACTTTTACATCAAACACATGAGGTAATTATGAATTTAGCAGTGTTTGTATGGGCACATATTATGTTACTGCTACTCATGCTGACTATACTAATGAGACTTCTACTAATGTAACATTAAGCACAAACGGACAGATCGAAATAATAGATTTCGCTTTAGATCCTCTTCCGGGCTCTATCTCAGGAACTGTAACCGATTTAAATTCCGGAGACCCTATACAAGGGGTTACAGCACACTGTACAAATTATAACGTAACACCTGCTGTAGAATTATTCTGGACATATACTAATGATGCAGGAAACTATAATGCACCAAACGTTCCTGCCGGAACTTGGTATGTTGTATTTGAACTCGACCATTATAAAAAAGACTCTGTACAAGTTACTGTTGTAGCAAATACAACAAGTACAGGTAATGATATTATACTTGAAAAGGCTCCGGGTATTTTAAATGGTGTTGTTACTGACGCTGTTACGGGTGCTTTCTTAGGTAGTGTTAGTGTTGACATTATAGGTGACGGTCTTGCCGGTACTTCTACTGTAGCTGCTGATGGGAGTTACGAATTCGACCCTGCTTTAGCAGGAACTTATGATGTGGTTTTTACTAAAGGCGGATACACAAGCCAAACTATTGAAGATGTTGTAATAAATGCTACTTACACAACAACTTTAAATGTAACTCTTCAACCAGATCCGGGCAAAATTTATGTAGAAATCACTAATAGCTCTATACCTAACGGAGATGCCACCGTTACAATTGGCAACGACTACACAGCTGTTTTCGGAGTTACAACATATAATTTTAACAACATGCCGGTTGGCACATATGATGTTACAATTGAAGCAAACGGATACCATACTGCAACTATAGAAGATGTAGAGGTTACTTCAAATCACAATACAATAACCACTCCTATAACATTAGAACCTTACCACTACAATTATGTAACCGGTAGTAGTATTGACGATATTTGGACAATATTTTTGCAAGGTGCTACTATAGATGGAGTACCTGTTGAAGCAAATGACGAAATAGCTATTTACGACGGAAGCAATTTGGTTGGCGTTTACTACATCGAAGAAGCTCTAACATCATGGACTGCAACTAGTCATCAACTAAAGGCATACTCTGTAATAACCGGAGGAACAGGCTATACAGCAGGAAACACTTATACTTTTAAGTTATGGGACAATAGTGCCGCAGCTGAATACACAGCAACCGGAGTATCATTAACAGATCCTAATAACGAAGGAGCTTTTACCGGAACAATATTCCCTACAGGAATCAATCCTATTAGCTTTGCAAACCTTACATTCAATGCTGAAGTAACTATTGACTATGCTCTTCATACCGGTTATCAGATAATATCTTCTCGTGTTGAAGCTACCAATATGGACATGGGTACAATTATGGATAATCTTAATAACAAAAATAATAACCTCGACTACGTTAAAAACGAAGAGGGACTACAGTACAGAAAAATAGGTGGTAATTGGACAAATAATATTGGTGACTGGGGCATTACAGAAGGTTATTTAGTAAAAATGGCAGATGATGATAACTTATCAATCGAAGGTATTCCTCAGAATGCACAGACTGAGATTCCATTAGTAGCCGGATATAACTTAATAAGTTTCTTACCGGAAAATGCATTAAATGCAGCAACTGCATTTAATGCAATAAAGGACAATGTCAGTTTTGTTAGAAACTCAGAGGGCAACCATTTCTGGAAAATTGGTGGTGTATGGATCAATAATATTGGCGACTTACAACCTACAGAGGGTTATTTTGTTAAAATGACTGCTGCCGATACATTGGTTTATCCCGCTTCAAAATCCGGATCCAGTGTTAAAGCACAACAACTACAACACTTTAACTTTATTAGCGGCGACCCAACAGATGCTATTTATACAATATATGCTACGGGAGCAAACCTTAATATTGGTGATGAAGTAGCTGTATTTGACGGCGACAAAATGGTTGGTGCTGCTGTAATCAACTCTGAAAAAGACGCGATGGTTAACAATATCAATGTATTTAATATTCTTCCTGAGGGCAATGGTTTTACAGCAGGAAACAGTGTTACTTACAAAGTATGGAAACAAATTAACAATACTGAATATGGCTCAATTGAGGTTGAATACATCAACCCTAATGGCGATGCTTATACTGAAGGAACATTCCCTACAGATGATGAACATTACAGTATTGCTAAGTTAGACGCAGCTGAACTCTCTATTAACGAAGAGATTTTGCAAGGTCTTTCTCTATACCCAAATCCTGCTAACGACTATTTCAGATTGACTAGTAAAAACGAAATAGAAAAAATTAAAATAATTTCTATTACAGGCCAAGTATTACGAGAACAGATTGTTAACAACAACAGTGTAGAAATTAATACGAATTCATTTAAGGCTGGAATATATATTATTGAATCAACTATTAAACAAAAAAGATTTGTTTTACGTTTCGCGGTAAAATAATCATGTGCTAGAAAAATGTTTGTTTAATGAACAGAGCCTCATTTTGAGGCTCTGTTATTTTTTTGTATAATATTTCGTATATTTGATTTATTAAATAAATATCTATATGA
>JAYEOD010000163.1:0-3776 GCA_034722575.1 Bacteroidota bacterium
GTGCGGCTATTATATTCTCTACCTCTTCAAATTCTCTTTTCTCCTTAAAAGTAGGTTTATTTGTAGGTTGTGTATTTTGTTTTTTTTGTGTTGAATTCTCTTTCTTCTCTTTTTTTACTATTTTTTTTGCACTAGCTTCTTTTTCGGCTTTCCATTGTTCGTATTGTGAGTAATTTCCCGGATAATCTTTTATCTCTCCATCACCTTCAAATGCAAATACATGATCCGATAAGGTGTCCATAAAGAATCTGTCGTGCGATACTATTAAAACACAACCTTTATATTGCAGCAAAAATTCTTCTAATACATTAATAGTGTATATATCTAAGTCGTTTGTCGGCTCATCAAGAATTAAAAAATTTGGATTATCTAAAAGTGTAAGTATAAGAAATAAGCGACGTTTTTCTCCTCCGCTTAAATTTTCAAAATAGTTGTATTGTGTATTATGATCGAAGTTAAAGTAACTCAGAAATTGTGTTATACCAATAGTTCCATCGCCATATTTTACTGCACTGGTTTTATCTTTTACAATATCAATAACACGTTTTTTAGCATCTACTTTTAGTCCGTCTTGAGAGTAATATCCGAAAGTGATTGTTTCTCCACGTGTTATCTCTCCCTTATCGGGATTTTCCTTGCCGATAATCATATTCAGGAGTGTGCTTTTTCCAATACCATTCGGACCAATTATCCCAATATGTTCGCCTTTCATAAAGGTGTATGTAAAATCCTCTACAATATTGATGCTATCGTATTTTTTTGATACTCTTTTTAACTCCAGAATTTTTTTCCCTACGCGACTCATTTCCACTTTAAATTCCGGTGTGTCGTCGTTTTCTATTTTCTGATAAGCCTTGTCTTTTAATTTGTAATAGCTGTCTATCCGCGATTTAGATTTTGTTGTTCTTGCTTTTGGCATTCTCCTAATCCATTCGGTCTCTTTGCGTAATAGATTTTGGGCTTTTTCAGCTTCTGTTATTTGATTTTGTATCCTCTCAGCTCTTTTTTCTAAGAAATATTTGTAGTTGCCTGAATATTTATAAATATTATCTTGTTCTAATTCATAAATGGTATCACAAACACTATCAAGAAAATACCTGTCGTGCGATACCAGAAGTATGGCTAATTTCTGCTTTGCTAAAAAATCTTCTAACCATTTTATCATCTCTATATCCAGATGATTTGTTGGCTCATCGAGAATCAATAAATTTGAATCGCTGATAAGTACTTTTGCTAAGGCAATTTTCTTTTTCTGTCCGCCCGACAGTGTGCTAACAGATTGTGATAAATCAATAATCTTGAATTTATTAAGAATCTCTTTTATCTGCGATTCAAAAGTCCACGCATTAGCCTTATCCATTTTCTCGACTAATTCCTGTAATTTATTGGTATTAGATTCGGTATTATTCTCTTGCGCAATAATTATTTGATCCTGATACGATTTTATTAATTGAATATATTTATTATCGGAGTCATATATTACTTCAGAAATAGTTTTGCTTTCATCCAGATAAGGGTTTTGTTCCAGATAACTAATTTTTAAATCTTTATGCTTTGTTACCTCTCCTTCGTCAGGGATGTCTTTTTCTGTGATAATGTTTAGCAGAGAGGTCTTTCCCGAGCCATTTTTTGCTATAAAAGCAATCTTTTGTCCCTGATTAATACCGAAATTAATTTTCTCAAAGAGTATTTTTTCTCCGTACGATTTTGTTAATTCTATTATCTGTAAAAGGTTCATCCGTTATAATTTATTTTTTATCGGTCGGATGGAGCTCGCCATTATAATCATTGTAGTGTGTATTAAAACTTTGAATATGGCTCGGTTCATCCGTTATAATTTATTTTTTATCGGTCGGATGGAGCTCGCCATTATAATCATTGTAGTGTGTATTAAAACTTTGAATATGGTTCGGTTCATCCGTTTATTTTTAGACAGGAGTTACATGATTAACATGTTTTATCCGCTTATAATTTTATTTTAATAGTTATTTGTTGATATCATTGTTATTCAATCAACAAATCAATCGCACCGCAGGTGTTACAATCATCCAATCATCGAATTAAACGAATTTTTTAGCAAAAAATCTTCCTTGTCCTCCGAAGCAAAGCGAAGGAGGAAACCTCAATCAATCAATTATAGCCATTGCGGTTTTAATACCGTCGGCAGCGCTGGAGACAATACCTCCTGCAAAACCACTTCCTTCTCCAACAAAATAGAGATTTTTAAATCCGCTGCATAAACGATTTTCTTCGCGAAGTGCTTGTATAGGAGCAGATGTTTTACTCTCCAATCCCATAATATTTCCTGACGTAAAACCTCTTATTTTTTTGTTGAAATCTTTTAATCCTTCGCGCAAAGCGGAACTGATTTGTGGTGGTAATAATTCCCATAATGGAGCAGGCATTGTTCCTAAAGGGTAGCTTGTATCTATTTTTTTAAACGATTCTCGTTTTTTTATAAAATCGTTGATATTGCAATATGGTACTCTATATCCTTTAGAATAATTGAAAAAACTCATCTCCAATTTTTCTAAGATATCCAGAGTCTCTTGTGGCGATGCCACCTTGTTTAGTAGTTGATCGGGATGAATACCTGCCACTACCGCTGAATTGGCAAATTCACTATCGCGGTTATACATGCTCATTCCATTAACAATGCTTGAGTTTTGGTATGGTGTGGATGGAACAATTGATCCACCGGGACACATACAGAAAGTATATATATTCTGTTTGCCATTCCCTTTTGATGTTAAGCGATATTCGGCTGCTTTAACTCCCGGTAATTCTTCTTTTCCCCATTGAGCCAGATTAACAATTCTTTGCGGATGTTCTATTCTACTACCTATTGCAAAATTTTTGGTGCCGAATTGTACACCACGCTTCATCAACATTTTATATGTTTCGTATGCCGAATGTCCCGATGCTACAATAAAGTAATCGGCGTCTAAAACTCCTTCGGATGTTATTGCCTGGGTTACTTTGCCATCTACTACTTTAATATCTTCTAACATTGTTTCGAAAAGAATTTCGCCACCAATTTCCAAAAATTGATTTCGTAAATTTTTTACAATGTCTTTTAGGTTATTACTACCTAAATGCGGATGTGCTAAATATGCAATCTCTTTTGGTGCACCGGCATCTATATAACTCGAAAAAATAAATTGTTTCTCTTGCGAGATGCGCTTCGAGCGTGAAGTAAGTTTTCCGTCTGAGAATGTTCCTGCTCCACCTTCGCCAAAAGCGTAATTACTTTTGCTATCGAACATTCCGGTTTCCTCGAACGAGGTGATTCCTTTTTCTCGCTTTTCTACTTTCGTACCTCTCTCTATTATAGTGGTTGCAAAACCTGCTTTTTGCAATACATATGCTGTAAAAAATCCTGCCGGACCGCTGCCTACAATTACAGCTTTTTTGTCTCGTTTTTTATATGGGATACGTAAAGGCTCTTTTGTTATTGGCATATCTCCTTTTATTTCGTCCGAAATAACAGCAATTTTTGTTAGCCAATGTATCTTATCCTTTTTTCTGGCATCTAAACTTTTATTTGTGATGTGAAATGAGAAGTTATCTATTTTAAGCATTCTCTCAAGTCTTCCTCTCAGCTCCCTATCATCATAATCTGTAGGTAATTTTACGTTTATCTCTTTGTATCCCATTATTAGATAATATTTTTATTAATTCTGTTTTAGATGCAGTTGTTTATAAATTATTATGCGCAAAATTACGGTTTATTTTATTCTCTTTTAGATTATAATTTATGGAGGCTTGGAGAAATC
>JAYEOD010000164.1:0-3769 GCA_034722575.1 Bacteroidota bacterium
AATTAGTAACGGTGCTACTTTTTCAAATAACTGAATAAAAGTTGTTTAATTTCTTTTTATCTCAAAGTTGAGTCACACCGCCACTTTATGTATAGATTCTAACTAACCACGAATATTTTTTTAAGGTACTGACAATTAACGGAAAGCTTGATAAAAACATCTGACAAACAACACCTTAATATTGATATACAGATGTTTAAATAATAAGATTTTGATAATAAAATATTATCTCTATTTTTGTGTGTTGAAAAAAAATATAATTAGATTTTTATATACGAAATAATCAAACTATAAAATATGAGCTTTAGAATTGTTGTTTTAGCAAAGCAAGTTCCCGATACGAGAAATGTAGGGAAGGATGCGATGAAGGAAGATGGCACTGTGAATCGTGGTGCATTACCTGCAATTTTTAATCCTGAAGACTTAAATGCTCTTGAAATGGCATTAGAGGTAAAAGATAGAATCGGAGATGCAGAAGTTATTATATTAACAATGGGACCTCCGCGTGCTGCTGATATCATTAGAGAATCTATTTATAGAGGAGCTGATAAGGGTTACTTAATTACCGATAGAAAATTTGCAGGTTCTGATACATTAGCTACTTCATACGCTATTTCTCAGGCTGTTAAAAAACTTGAGCCATATCATATGGTATTTGCTGGACGCCAAGCTATTGACGGTGATACTGCACAGGTTGGACCTCAGGTAGCTGAAAAATTGAATATTCCTCAAATTACATATGCTGAAACTGTAAATAAAGTCGATACAGAGAGTATAGAAATTACCAGACGGTTAGAAAATGGCATTGAGAAAGTCTCTGCTAAATTTCCTGTTGCCGTAACAGTACATAGCTCTGCTGCTGCATGCCGTAATCGTAATGCAAAACGTATTATGAAATATAAGTATGCTAAAACCTCTTCAGAACTCGCAGAGAGTAATGGTAATTACGCAGAACTTTTCGAAAAGCGTCCTTATTTACATATAGCGGAGTGGAATGTGAATGATATTGAAGCAGACACTACACGATTAGGGTTATCGGGATCGCCTACAAAAGTAAAAAAAATTGAAGCTGTTGTATTTACCCAGAAAGAATCTTTAGTTTTGGATAATAGCGATGAAAGCATCGATGGGTTGATGAAAGACCTTATTTCAAGTCACGTAATCGGTTAATCACATAAAAAAGAACACAATGAGTAAAAATAATATATTTGTTTATTGCGAAATTTCTGAGCAAGGAGATATAGCAGATGTTAGTTTAGAGCTGATTAGCAAAGGTCGAAAACTGGCAATTGATTTGGATGTTGAGCTGGAAGCTGTAGCGATAGGACATAACTTGAATAATGTAGCTGAGCTTTTAAGTGAATACGGTGTACACAGAGTGCATATTGCTGATAACGCAAAGTTATTCCCTTATCAAACAATGCCTCATACTTCAATATTGAAGAAAGTTTTTCAACAAGAAAAGCCTGAAATTGTATTAATAGGGGCTTCTTCTGTAGGAAGAGATTTGGCACCACGTGTTGCTTCGGCAATGTTAGTAGGATTAACAGCCGACTGTACAAGTCTTGTTATTGGCGATCACTACGATAAAAAACAGGATAAGACATATAAGAATTTACTTTATCAAATTCGTCCGGCCTTTGGTGGTAATATTGTTGCCACAATTATAAACCCCGATACTCGTCCTCAAATGGCGACTGTTAGAGAAGGTGTGATGAAAATGGAAAAGACAGAACATCCATCTGATATTATTGTTAATAATATTGATATTAACGATTATGTTGATGCTACAGATTTTGCTATTCAGGTGATAGAACGTCATATCGAAGAGAAAAAAATAAATATTAAAAACGAGCAAATTATTATAGCTGGTGGATATGGTGTTGGTTCTGCTCAGAATTTCGCTATGCTTCACGAGTTAGCTAATCTCCTTGGCGGCGATGTAGCTGCGTCGCGTGCTGCTGTTGATGCAGGATATTCTGAACACGAAAGACAGGTTGGACAAACCGGTATTACTGTACGTCCGAAACTTTACATTGCGTGTGGTATTTCCGGAGCCGTACAACATACTGCAGGAATGGGTCAGTCAGCAAAAATAATTTCTATTAATACTGACCCTAGCGCACCTATTAATCAAATTGCTGATTATGTTATTACCGATGCTATAGAGGAGGTTATTCCTAAAATGATTAAGTATTATAAAAAGAACACCAAGTAGTGTTTGTAAATAATGTTAGCTATTGAGGCTTTTGCAGTATTAAAAAAAACAGGAGTTGATTTTAGTAAATGACTGTTTTTTTTAAGACAAGCATAACGAAAAGAACTAACATTCTGAACCAAACACTTGAGTTTATAGACCGATTCTAAGTAATTGTTTACTTAGATTAAAATTTTTTAATTATGGCTAATTTTTATTCCGATAATAAAAACCTGAAATTTCATCTCTCTCATCCTTTGATGAAGAAAATCGTTGCTATTAAAGAAAACGATTATGATGAAAAAAATAAATTCGATTACGCTCCAATGAATTTTGAGGATGCGTTTGATAATTATGATAAAATACTTGATGTTGTTGGAGAAATATCAGGCAATACAATAAGCGAAAATGCCGAGTCGGTTGATCAAGATGGCCCGACATTGGTTGATAATAAAGTGTTATATGCTCGCGGTACACAAGAAAATCATGATACATTAACTCAGGCCGGCCTTTATGGTATGTCGTTGCCACGAGAATATGACGGTTTAAATTTTTCGGTTGTACCTTACGTTATGGCTGCCGAAATTGTTGCACGTGCTGATGCAGGGTTTGCAAATATTTGGGGCTTGCAAGACTGTGCCGAAACAATTCACGAATTTGGTAGCGAAGAGCTAAAAGCTGAATTCCTTCCTCTTTTTAATAAAGGCAAAACAGCTGCAATGGATCTTACAGAGCCTGATGCAGGTTCTGATTTACAGAATGTACAGCTTAAAGCATCTTTTAATGAAGAGAAACAACAATGGTATCTTAATGGAGTAAAACGTTTTATCACTAATGGTGATGCGGATATTTCTCTTGTAATGGCACGTTCCGAAGAGGGAACTAAAGACGCCAGAGGTATTTCTCTGTTTGTTTACGACAAAAAAGAAGATTGCCTTCAGGTTCGTCGTATCGAAAATAAATTAGGTATAAAAGGTTCTCCTACTTGCGAACTGGTATTTAAAAATGCTCCTGCACAATTAGTAGGTGCTACCCGAATGGGATTAATCAAATATGTTATGTCTTTGATGAATTCTGCTCGTCTTGGTGTTGGTGCTCAATCGCTTGGTATTGCTGAAGCAGCATATCGCGAAGCTGTTAAGTATGCAAAAGAGAGGGAGCAGTTTGGAAAAGCAATTAATAATTATCCGGCTGTATATGAGATGATTACTGTAATGAAAGTTAAGATTGATGCAATGAGGACTCTGTTGTATGAAACTTCCAGAGCAGTAGATATGTATAAAGGGTATCATTTCCTTTCGGAGAAGAGAAAATTGGAAAAAGAGGAGAAAAAAGAGATGAAAGAATATACCCGTTTAGCGGATGTATTAACTCCACTTCAAAAACTTGTTGCTAGCGAATACTGCAACCAAATTACATACGATTCGCTACAAATTCATGGTGGCTCGGGGTATATGAAAGATTATCCTATCGAAAGACTGTTTCGTGATGCCAGAATCACAAATATTTACGAAGGAACTTCTCAGCTGCAAGTTGTAGCTGCTATTCGTGGTGTTTCTAATAATGCTTTCT
>JAYEOD010000165.1:0-3762 GCA_034722575.1 Bacteroidota bacterium
CTTATCTTGCTTTTTGTCTTTGTCTTTGTCTTTGTCTTTGTTCTTGTTTTTATCCTTGTTTTGTTGTTCTTTTAACTTCTCCATAGCATAAACAAGGTTATACTTCGAGTCGTTGTCTGAAGGGTTATTTCGCAGGGCATTTTGATAAGACCCAATAGCATTTTTGTATTTTTTACCTTGAAGCATTGTGTTACCAAGATTATGCCATACAGAAGCGCTATTTTCTTTCGAGAGATTTTGTTTTGTTAATTTGGCAAAAATCTTCGATGCTTCTTCATAGTTTTGTTGTTCGTAAAGCGCATCAGCTCTATTAAACAATCCTTTTACAAAGGTAGAATCTTTTTCTAGTGCTTTAAGATATTTTATCTCAGCATTTTTAAAATCTTTTTCTTCGTACAGGTTATTTCCTTTGCGGATAAATTTATTAGAGTTCTGTGCTGTAATGAATTTAGGCAAAATAAAAGTGCCTAAAAGCAGTAACACTATATATAGAAATTTATTGTTCATTTTATTTCTTTTTTGTTTTATCAAAAAGATTAATTTTTCCTGCCCATTTTGGTTTTCTGTTTACCAGCATAGTTTCTATTATCAACAGTAAAATACTTATGGCGATAAAATATTGAAAACGGTCTTCGTAATCGGCGTAGATACGTGTTTCAAATTTTTTCTTTTCCATTTTATTTATCTCATCGAAAATAGCATTTAATCCTGCTTTAGTATTATTAGCTCTAATGCTTATGCCACAACCTGCGGAAGCTATCTGCGAAAGCATTTTATCATTTAATTTTGTAATAACAGTATTACCATCTTTATCTTTTTTAAAGCCGATATTTTTTTCATTTTCATAGATGGGAATAGGTGCGCCATCGGGCAAACCCATACCAATTGTATGAACAGTAATACCTTGTTTTTTTGCGTCCTCGGCTGCTTCTATAGCGTTATTTTCGTGATTTTCGCCATCTGTAATAACAATAATCGATTTGCTATTTCCTTTGTCGTCGAACGATTGTGTTGCCAATTCAATAGCGCTTCCAATTGCAGTGCCTTGCGAAGGAACGATATCGGAATTTATTGTTGATAAAAAGAGCTTTGCAGCAGAGTAATCTGTTGTTATAGGGAGTTGAGTATATGCTTTTCCGGCAAATACTATAATACCAATTCTATCGCCACCAAGGCGGTCGATAAGTTTTGAAATGGCCTGTTTCGATCTGTTTAAACGGCTAGGTTGAATATCTTCGGCATCCATACTTTTCGATACATCTAAAGCTATAAACAGATCAACTCCTTTGCGTTCTGCTTCGTGTAGTTTAGAGCCTATTTGTGGATTTGTAATAGCCAGTACCAGAAACAGAACTGCAAACAGCAGTAAAATAAATTTAATTTTAGGGCGCACGCTCGATAGATCCGGCATGAGTTTTCCGAATACCGAAAAATCTCCATACTCTTTTAAGGCTCTTTTTTTCCATTGCAATACCCAAATAAAAACAGCTATCATTATAGGAATAATCCATAATAGATGAAGAAGTTCGCTATGTTCTAATCTAACAATATTCATATTATAGCAATGTTTTTAGTATTGTGTTTCGTAATAAAAATTCTAATGTTAATAGGGCAAATGCTAATAAAGCAAGAGATAGAAATTGTTCTGATTTTTCGGTAAACTCTATAACATCAATTTTAGATTTTTCGAGTGTATCGATCTCTTGATATATTTGTTTTAGTTTATCGTTATCTGTAGCGCGGAAATATTTTCCGCCTGTCATATCAGCAATATTTTGAAGTAGTTCTTCGTCAATTTTTACCTCTACCTGTTGATATTGTTTTCCGAAAAAGGAGCTTACAGGATATGGTGCTGTGCCGTGTGTGCCAACACCAATAGTGTAAACACGAATGCCATACATTTCGGCAATTTCAGCGGCAGAAGTAGGGTCGAGGGCTCCTGAATTATTTTCTCCATCGGTAAGTAAAATAATTATTTTGCTAACTGCTTTACTCTTTTTTAGTCGGTTTATTGCTGTAGCAAGACCATCGCCAATAGCTGTTCCGTCGTCAATCATACCGCTTTTAATATCTTTAAAAAGATTTTTTAATACGCTATGGTCTGATGTTAGCGGGCATTGTGTAAACGATTCGCCGGCAAAGATCACCAATCCTGCGCGGTCGTTTTTTCTTCCTTTAATAAAATTCCATGCCACATCTTTTGCAGCTTCCAGTCGGTTGGGTTTAAAATCTTCTGCCAGCATACTACTCGAAATATCAAGTGCCATAATCATATCAATTCCTTTGATATTTACATTTTGTTGCTTTGAGCTGCTTTGTGGTCGCGCAAAAGCGATAATCAGCAGTGTTAAGGCAAGCATCCGTAAAGCAAAAGGAGCGTGAAGAAAATAGAGTTTCCAATTTTTTTTCATCCCTGCAAAAGGCGAAGTGGTGGAAAGTCGTATTGAAGTATTCTGTTTTGAGTGTTGAGACCAATAATATACCAGTAGCAGTGGAATTACCGCTAAAAGTATCAGAAACATGGGTTGGGCAAATTCTATGTTATTCCACATTAGTAACTCCTTTCTTACTAGCCGGTTCTGTTATTGGCAATTGTTTTGTTTCGTTTATAAAGTCAATAGCGAAATTTAAGCTGGTGTCATTTTCGAGAGGCAGTGGTTCGTATTTCGCAAATTTCGCCATATCAGCAAGTATTAAGCAGCTCTCTAATTTACCAATTGCATCTTTGTTTATTTTTGTATTGTTGATATTGTCGAGAATTTCGTTCGAGGTATATTCTATTGCGGCAATATTATATTCTTTTTCAAGATATAGCCTCAGTTCGTAAGTGAGTTCTGAATGGTATTGTTTTATTCTGCCGTTTTGCCATAGCTTTTTACGTTTCAGAGTATTTAAATTTTCGAGAGCCGTGATATATGCCGGAATTATGGGTTTTGGCTTTGGGGCGAAAATTGGTTGGTTTTTTTTCCTCTTTTTAAAATACCATATTAAGCCTAAAATCAAAAGCACTATTGCATGAGCTAGAAGAATCCAAGGAAGCATATCAGCAAAAGTAAGTGGCGATTCCATAGGTCCTTTTATAGTTTTTATAGCTTGTGCTGTATCAACTTTTATCGTGCTAACGTGCAATAACAAAGGATTTGTTTTAAAAAGATCCGTGTCGTTTTCGAGTAGCGATTTAAATGTTATAGGAGGAATAACAATTTGTCCGGTGTCGAATGTTGTTATCAGAATATTCTGATCGATGGTTTTTATTTTATTACTTATAGTTTCGCTTTTGGAAGAGATGTTTAATATCTCAATTTGCGATGTTAAAGTATCTTGGAAAAACGGCCATATTACGGTGCTGTTTTCCGGTACATTTACCTGCAGCCTGACGTGTGTTTGGTCGCCGATAAGGATATTGTTTGAGTCGAGTACTGCTGTAGCTTCTTGAGCTTCTACAAGATAGGAAAACAGCAGGCTGAGTAACGCAATAAATATTTTAATATATGCTCTCATCATTTGTTATGGTCTGGATTCTCTTTTTTTAAACATGGTTACCAGAGGTTTTATATAATCTCTGTCGGTACGAATCAAAGCTTCGACAACGCCGCTTTTAGCAAAAACCTCTTTTAAATAGCTGTTCTGATTTTTCCACCACATATTGTATGTATTGCGAACATTGGTATCATCAGAGTCAACCCAAATATATTTGCCGCTCTCTTTATCAAAAATTTTTATTAGTCCGAGTTTTGGCAGTTCTGTATCGCGTTTGTCGAA
>JAYEOD010000166.1:0-979 GCA_034722575.1 Bacteroidota bacterium
ATTGATGTATAACTATTCGAGACAAAGAATAGAGGATGGACACCTGTTAAACATTATGAAAAATCATTGGAAATATCTATCACTAAATATGCAAAATGGTAATAAGCTGCTTAAGCAGATAAAAAAATGCAGCACTATCAAAGATTACAACAAAATAATCAGGGATTGGTCTTTTTCAGAGTAAAACCAATCCCATATCAATTAAAATATCACCTTCATTTGACACTTTTTACAGTCAAAATCCAGTTTTAATCTTTTTCCGTTATTTTCTAAGTAGAGAGGCATAGCAAATTTCTTAGCCTCTTTGTCGAGCAAGCAAGCACCTAACTCATTAAGAATACAATATCTGGTAGTCATCACCGTCTCGCCCAAATGAGAAGACTTTTTCTCGAAAGCATATTCATCAACTTCAGCACCATGTTTTTCGTAAAACTCGCGTGCTTTCTCATTCATTATATTAGCAGTAAAATCGACCTCTTTATCAGGATATTGCGCAGAGCTGTCACTTGGAGTAAAATGTTTTTCTACTTTGTAATTAACCAAGCGTTCCTCAGTAAGTCTATCGAGCAAATCGCGACGAAGCTGATTTAACTTTCCGGCAGCAATAAAATAACTATCGCTAGTATTTATCACAATATCCGAAACATCATAATCGGTATTACCTGTCTTTTTCAGTTGCTTAATAATATTACTTTCTGACGCCTCTTTATTTCTTGCCAGCTCTTTAATAGATTCAATCTCCAGCTTAACACTATTTTTATCTTCATCAACAGCCTCCAAAAAAAATCCTTTCTCAGTATCGCCAAAAGTCATTGCTATAGATATCTTTCTTATAGTACTATCTTCGCGCTGCACCTCTTTAATAAACTGATGATCGTAATTTCTATAAATCTTAGTGCCGGGATCAATCACCATTTGAGAACCAACATATACCTTTCCTTTTACAGCACTTTTCGCATTAAATCCTTTTAAACGATTG
>JAYEOD010000166.1:989-3705 GCA_034722575.1 Bacteroidota bacterium
TCGATATTAACATTTTTAGCATCGCAAGAAATTACAGTACCCAAAAATTTCCCTATTGATTTCTGAGTGTAAAAAGAGGACATGTTTTTGGTGCGACCATCAACAAAATGCTCCATACTACCACGATTAAAAGAGCGATCGGGATCGGGAACAAAACTACATTTCGAAATTCCTGACGAAGCTTTTTGATACTCATCATTAGATTCAATAACACGATCTAGCTCCTTACGATAAAAAGCTACTACATTTTTTACATAAATAATATCTTTTAATCGACCCTCTATTTTAAAAGAGGTTATTCCTGCTTCTGCCAAATCGCCAAGTCGTTTCGAGAGATTCAGATCTTTTAACGATAAAAGTTGTTTATCTCTATAAAGCGTCTCATCATTATTATCGATAAGATTATATGCCGAGCGGCAAGGCTGAGAACACGTACCACGATTAGCACTACGTCCTACTAAAGCCTGACTCAAATAACACTGTCCGCTATAGCTTACACAAAGCGCACCATGCACAAAAAACTCCAAATCGACAGACGTTTTACTCTTTATCTCTTTTATCTCGTCCAGGGTTAGCTCGCGAGCCAAAATAACACGATCCATACCAACAGCTTCGAGAAAAGCCACCTTTTCGGGAGTTTGATTATTAGTTTGCGTACTGGCGTGAATTGCCACAGGAGGCAAATCCATCTCTAAAAGAGCCATATCCTGAATAATTACCGCATCAACACCCGCCTCATATAGCTCAACAATAGTATTACGAGCATCATCGAGTTCGTGATCATTTAAAATAGTATTCAGAGTAAGATGCACCTTAGCACCAAAAAAGTGTGCATATTTTATAAGCTCCTTTATACTCTCCACACTATTTCCTGCTGCTGCTCTGGCACCAAATCGTGGTGCACCAATATACACAGCATCTGCTCCGGAGTCGATAGCTGCTTTACCCGTCTCAAAATCCTTTGCAGGAGCTAATAATTCTAATTGTGTCATCTGTTTATATTTCTGTTTTCTATTTTGCAAAGATGCGAAAAATACTCCTTTATATTTGAATAACGCCACTTAAATAATCACTCAATCAACATAATACGTTACTATAAAAAAAAGGTTTCAAAAATCATATAATAGTTTTGTTTTCGGACACTTGTTTCAAATACGGACAAATGCCCATATAAAGAAATACTATAACATCATGTTTTACACCACATTATATTTTGGCACGTTTCTGTAAGTGTAAACAATAGTATTTATTTAAAAAAACTACAAAACCATGAACTGGGAAGAAAAAAATATTTTAGTTGTTGATGATGTTAAGATAAACTATGCTGTTTTAAGAGGTATGTTAAAAAGCACTCGTGCTACTATTCTTTGGGCTAAAAACTACCCTGAAGCGCTAACTCATTTCAAAGAGAATGAGATAAATCTTATATTAATGGATTATCAAATGCCTGATATGGATGGTTTAGAGATGAGCAAAAGAATTAAAGCAGTATTCGAGAATCTGCCAATCATTTTTCAAACTGCTAATACTAATGACATTGCAGGAATAGAAAACGAAAAATATTACGAAGAGGTTATAGAAAAACCAATTAATCGTAACAAACTACTTTATACGATAGAAAAATATCTGATGAAAAAATAGAGCTTACAAGGCTCATACCTCTACATAGAGAATAAAAAGAGTATGACTTTCGGCATAAAACACAGCAATATACTATTTCTCTTCTGAATCCCAGTCAGAAGAGATTTTTTTTATCATTTTTCCATTTTGATACTCTTCAACAAGCTCTATTTCACCATTCTCATCAAAATATTTCCATTTGCCGGATAGAGAGCCATTATCATAATTTCCAATAATCATTTTTTCTCCCGAAGGTCGATATACTATAATTTTTCCGTGAAGAACATCATTTTTAAAAAATACTATTTTTTTAATTTTTCCCGATTTAAAATACTGTTTACACTCTCCTGATTTAACTCCGTTTTCGTAATAAACCTCCTCTAATAGTTCTTTTGAGGGATAATATGTTTTTGAAACGCCACTCTTTACACCAGCCGTATAAAACTCTTCACAAATAATAGTACCCGTTTCATTATAAAACTTCCACAAGTTATCGCGTTGTTGTTTTAAATAACTTCCTTCAGATTTTATTGCTCCGCTATGATAATATGCTACAGAATTTACTTTACCATTTGTTCCTATATGGTGCAATACAGCCTGCACAATGCCATCAGAAAAATAATAGGTAAACTTATTTACCGGTACACCGTGATTAAATTCTCCTGTAAAGAGAATTTCTCCCTGAGAATTCTTTTTTATCCACTCACCATGTTTTTTCCCATCAGCATCGGTTTTATTAATACTTTGAGAAAACAAAGCTGTATTAAAGAAAAAAAATGTTGCTGCAATTAATATAATCCGTGTCATAGTTTATCAATTATCTGTTCAAACAAATCATCACTAATTTAAGTGCTATTTATGCTGTAAAAGTAAAAATTTATTATGATTTTTTTGCTTTTACCACTAATCATTACTTCATCCGTTTATAATTTGTTTACCCTGATACCAATGCGTTAAAATTTCTATTTAACATAATATTTTTCTTTGTCGATTTGTTTATTCATTCAATCATTCAATTTTTCATTCGTAATTCGTAATTCGTAATTCGTAATTCGTAATTAATTCAGTTTTTATTTGTCGGATGGAGCTGCACATT
>JAYEOD010000167.1:0-3690 GCA_034722575.1 Bacteroidota bacterium
TAAATTACTAATACCAAACTACAAAAACGACTCACTCTTGAATTAACATATTGTTGTAATTCAATGGCCAAGTCATCTAACTTATCATCCATATAACGAGTTACATCATCTTTTAAATGACGAAACTGTTTTTCAAACTCCTCCTGATTAAAATGAACCAAAGCCACTAGCTTTCCCTTTTTCTGAACCACAACCGACTCCACAACATAACGGAAATTATTAATAACAGACTCAATATCTTCGGGATAAATATTTTCGCCGGTAGCACCAAGAATCATATTTTTAATACGACCTCTCACAAACAAAAACCCTTTCTTATCAATAATTGCCAAATCGCCAGTTTTAAACCATCCGTCGTCAGTAAGCACCTCTTTAGTTCTTATAGGATCTTTATAATATCCTTTCATTACATTAGGTCCCTTAGCCCACACTTCGCCCTCGCCAGTTTTCTTATCCGGATTATGAATAATCATCTCCACTCCTGCCATTGCCGGGCCAACACCTTGCCATCTCGAATCTGCCGGAGCCGCTCCTGCTATCATTGGAGCCGTTTCTGTTAAACCGTAACCTATAGCATAAGGAAATTTAGCTTCACGCAAAAACCTCTCCACAGTACCATCAAGCTTAGCACCACCAACACCAAAAAAATGTAATTTACCGCCAAAAGTCTCATACAACTGCTTTCCTGCAATAGCATTTAATTTCTTACGAATTAAAGGAATCTTATACAATACCTTAATAACAGGATTACTATTAAACTTTGGCAGGATGCTTTTTCTATATATTTTTTCTATAATTAAAGGCACTGTAAGCATTATTGTTGGGCGTACTTTTTTTAAAGCAGGTAACAAAACTGTTGGCGTTGGAGGCTTACGCAGATAATAAACGTGAGCACCACCAATCAAAGGAAGTATTAAACCTAATGTATTCTCATAGGTATGCGACAATGGTAAAATAGATAAAAACCTATCCTTTTCATTAACAGGCTGTACCACTTTAGCAGAAACAGCATCGAACATAAGATTTTTATGTGTTAACATAACCCCTTTAGAAGAACCTGTAGTACCTGAGGTATAAATAATTGCTGCAAGATCATCCTCTTCAACATTATAGCTCTCTTTTTGTTCTGCTTCTTCATCAAAAGAGACACCCTCAACAGGAGAATTCAAAATCGAAAAGTCATCAATTAAAATCCTTGATTCAAGAAATTCATTTGAAACCTCTTCTATTTTTGATTTTAATGCTCTTGAAACAAAAACCACTTTAGCTTCCGAATGTTTAATAATATTCGCTAATTCAATAGGACTAAAATCAGGCAACAACGGAACAGCAGTAGCTCCCATGCTAGTGATAGCAAAATATGTTATTCCCCAATTAGGAATATTCGTACTTAAAATAGCCACTTTATCACCGGGTTTTACTCCTATTTTTTCAAGATACGCTATTAAAGACGAAACCTTTTTTCCAACCTCACTAAAACTCATAGCCTTTTCCCCTACAAAACTATAAGCATCATTATCACCAAATACTTTTACCGTATTATTAAAATAAGCCGGTAAAGTAAGTCTAATATTTTCTCCCATAATACTAATCTAAATTCGGCGGAAAATTACAACTAAATTCTTATTCACACAAATTTTCTTTTAAGAATCTATATATGTAGATTGAGTTATGTAGTCTGGATACCAACTATTAAAACCGTTTTAAAAGAAATATATTTAATTGCGCATCGGTTTAAATAGACACGCCCCTTACCAATAAACAAACTCAGAATAAAAAATAGGTTATTCCGGAATAATTATAAAACCAAAATAACCTATTAAACAGTAATAATTAAAAAATATTTTTTCTTTAATTACACATATAAAAACCTCTTAATTTTATGTGTAGCAGTCTTTTGAAATGGATTTTCATGAGTAATCACTAATTCCACCCTAGAAAAACGATTCACTCTAGAATTAACATATTGTTGTAATTCAATGGCCAATTCATCCAACTTAACATCCACATAACGTGTTACATCCTCTTTTAAATGATTATATTGTAGATCAAGCTCCTCTTTATTAAAATGAACCAATGCCACCAATTTTCCTTTTTTCTGAACCACAAGAGACTCTACTACATAACGGAAATTATTAATCACCGACTCAATATCTTCGGGATAAATATTTTCACCACTAGCGCCAACAATCATATTCTTTAAACGACCTTTTATATACAAAACACCATCTTTATTAATTGTTGCAAGGTCGCCGGTTTTAAACCATCCATCCTCGGTAAGAACCTCCTTAGTTTTTTCAGGATCTTTATAATACCCTTTCATTACATTAGCTCCTCTAACCCACACTTCACCTTCGCCGGTTTTCTTATCAGGATTATCAATAATCATCTCAACATCAACAAGCGCAAGACCAACCGCTTGTAATTTTGCTGACTTAGGATTTGAACCCGCAACTAAAGGAGAGGTTTCGGTTAAACCATAACCTATAGAGTAAGGAAATTTAGCCTCTTTCAAGAACTTTTCTACTGTACCATCCAGTTTAGCACCACCTATACCAAAGAAATGTAAGTTACCGCCAAAAGTTTCATATAATTTCTTTCCTGCAATTCGATTCAATTTTTTACGTATTACAGGTATTTTATATAAAAATTTTATAACACTACTGCTATTAAACTTTGGCAGGATGCTTTTTTTATAAATTTTCTCTATAATTAAAGGAACCGTAAGCATCATTGTTGGTTTTACCTGTTTTAAAGCAGGCAACAAAATTGAAGGAACCGGAGGTTTCATTAAATAACTAACTGAAGCACCCCGAGTCATAGGAAGAATCAATCCTAATGTATTTTCATAAGTATGAGACAAAGGTAAAACAGATAAAAATCTATCCTCCATAGTAACAGGCTGTAACTTATTTGTAACTACCGCATCAAAAATAAGATTTTTATGCGTAAGCATAACACCTTTTGAAGTACCAGTTGTTCCTGATGTATATATTATTGCTGCCAAATCTTGTTCAACAACATTATAAATGCCTTTTGGCTTATTATTTTCTTGATAAGACACATCATTAATATCAGCGTTTATCAAAGAAAAATCATTTATTAATATTCTCGATTGAAGGAAATCATTAGAAACAGCCTTTAATTTTGGCGATAAAGCCTCAGAAACTAAAATAACTTTAGACTCAGAATGTTCAAGAATATTCCCCAATTCTGTTGGACTAAAATCGGGTAATAGCGGAACTGCTATCGCTCCCATGCTAGTAATAGCAAAATAAGAGATACCCCAATTTGGCATATTAGTACTCAATATTGCTACTCTATCACCGGGTTTCACATCCAATTTCTCAAGATATGCTATAACACTTAACACCCTTTCTCCTACATCTTTATAATTAAAAGATTCTCCTCCAACAATACTATAAGCCTCTCTCTCGCCATACAACCTCACCGATTCATTTAACCGTGCAGGTATTGTGTACTGAATATTTTCTCTCATCATAGATATATAAATTCGGGCGAAAATTACAACAAAATCACTATTATCGCAAATATTACACGATAAATCCAGATATATAGATATTATACACCTTTCTACATGCTACACTAAGCAAATGATAGTCACCGCTTCACTGTTTAAAAAAAAGTAAAACGGATTTTTACATATCTTATCTATATGATGATATAGTG
>JAYEOD010000168.1:0-3688 GCA_034722575.1 Bacteroidota bacterium
TCTTCAGAGAGTATATTTTTCCAACTTTCATCCATGTTTACAATGTTTTTCTGCTTCATAAAAGAATATTTATAATAACTCGCAATAAAATTGGTTATTTAATGTTAAGAAAATTATATTTGCGTAGAACAAATATCGTTGAATATTTTTTAATTAAAAAAGTCATTTATTAAATAAAGGGCAATACAAATAGTACAAGTAACAAATTAAAATTATAATATGAAAAAGATCATCACAATTTTTGCAGTAGTCTTACTATTAGTAGCATCAATATCATCGTGTCGCACATCGCAAAAATGTGCTGCATATGGAGAGGTTCAACAGCATCAGGTTGACCGTCATTAATTAGTGTTTATCCATAATGTCCGCTCTCTTCGTAATCCTTATCTTAAAAATCAGTAGTTTACTTTAAATAAACTACTGATTTTTAAGACTACTAAAGTCTCGACAGCGAACATTCTGAACCAAATACTTAATCTTATAGACAGATCTTATTATTTTTATGAAGCAAATACTTTTTATATTACTCTTTTTATCTTTTGCAATAACGGCGTCAATTGCTCAGGATTTTACTAATCTGGTTGGAGATCGTAATGAGACTGAGGTAATATTCGTAAAAGAAAAAACTATTGGCTTACAATTGCACAGCTATGGTTTTGGATTTACCATGCGTAAATCGTGGAATAGATCTGCTTTTAGGAAGAGTACGATAGAGATAGAAGGTATGAACATGAAAGATTCAAAGGAGATAAAATCTATCAATCCATTTTTTGTTAACTCAAAGGGATACTATTATGGCAAGCTTAATAATATTTTTATGCTAAAAGGCTTATATGGCATTCAGAAACAGCTGAATGACAAACCATATTGGGGAGGTGTAAATGTTAGCTACTTCTATAGAGGAGGTATTAATATTGCTTTTGCAAAACCTGTTTATCTGTATATAATAAAATTCATTAACTATAATGATGAGTATTATGATATACAAATCATAGAAGAGAGATACGATCCTGAAAAACATTTTCCTGATATTATTTACGGCAGAGCGCCATTTACTAAAGGATTGGATGAGATATCTGTATATCCCGGATTATCGGCAAAGGGAGGTGTTAGTTTTGAATTTGGTTCGAATAATCAAGTAATAAAAAATCTTGAGACAGGCGCGATGGTAGATTTTTTCCCGGTAGGTATTCCCGTACTAGCTATGAATCATAAAAGAAATTTCTTTGTTACTCTATTCATCAACTTCACCATCGGAAAGAGATACAATTAGTGTTTGTCCATAACGCCCACTCTCTTCGTTATTTTTGTCTTAAAAAACAGTCATTTACTACATTAAATTCCTGATTTTTAATACTGCTAAAGCCTCGATAGCGAACATTCTGAACCAAACGCTTGAGTTTATAGACAGACTCTAATTAAACTAATAAATTTATAAATGGAATATAAAAATAGCGAGACACCTTTAACCTCTTAAATTAATCCTAAAAATTAAGATGTCCCGCCGTTTTTTAGTTGTTAAATACAGTTAGTGTTTAACAACAAATTTCAAGCTATATACACTCTTGTTATCCGACAATCTTAATATATACATACCGTTTCGTAATACTTTGGTATCGAGCTCTACACTTTCTATATTTTCAGAATAGTTATTTATAATAACCACCTTTCCAGAAAGATCAAGTACCCTAATTTCAAAATTGCTATCATACAAAGAGTTATTTATAACTCGAAGATTTTTATCACAAGGAATTGGGAAAACAAACGGCAAAGAGCTAGTCTCTTCTATTCCTTGAATATCACCGGTAGTGAAAGCATATGTCTCACTCCACTGAGTAGTATCATTACCGGAAATGGCATTCATTTTCCAATAGTATGTTGTTTCAGGATACAATATCTTATCGCATTGATAAGAATTTGCATCGCCACTAATTGGTATAGGGAAATTCACAAACTCCGGATTTCTATCTAATAACAACTGATAACCTTCCAAACCGGAAATGGCATCCCATTTAAAAACCGGACTCCGGCTTGTTGGATCGGCATTATTTTGTGGTGTATTTATAAACACCTTATTAACAACAGTATAGCATCGAGAATCGCTCCATACTGTATGCACACCATTATTACGAGCTCTTACTCGCCAATAATATGTTTCACCGAAATAATTTTCAGGAGATAAAAACGATGCTGATTCACTACTATAAACCTCCGGATTAATAAATTGATCCTCCATAGAGATTTGAAAATCATACAGCGTTACACCCTGCACCTCGTCACAGATTAATTCTGTATCCGGACTTTGATTTAAAGCCTCATTCTGAGGAGAGAGTACCGTTAAGGTATTTAATGTAGTAAAACTCATTACTTCGGACCATACAGACGTATCATTAACATGCGATGCTCTTACTCTCCAGTAATACTCTTCTCCGAAAAGGAGACCACTAACAGTAAACTCTGAAGCATCAGCAGACAGAGTATAACTCTCTAAAATTTCACTTCCAAAATTAAAGGAAGTATCAATTTCTACATTATAATTCTGTGTTCCTTCGATATCGCTCCAATCGAGAAAAATTTCAATATCGCTATTTGTTTGTCCACTAGCCGGGCTTTGCGGCGTAACATAACAGATAGTTGTAAAATGATACACTTCGCTCCAGTCGCTCTCACCGGAACTATCAATAGCTTTTACACGCCAATAATAATCTGTAGCAAATTTCAAAAAACCACTTTTAAAACTTGTTACACTTGTAGTGATTTGATAAGGGTTATCAAAACTTTCGTTTTCATTTAATTGCAATACATAATAAATACCGGGATAACCACATACGGCAGTCCAATCGATAATAGCATTCAAAGAAACAGTTTCAGCGTCCTGTGCCGGGGCAACAGGTTGAGGAGAATTGACTTTAATTCCTGCTATAATGGTAAAAGGAATTAATAAGGCTAAAAATAAGATGTAAAGTTTACGCATAGCTATAATTTTGTTGGTTTACAATCCCTTATAATTTACAAAATTAACAGCCAAAAATCAAGTTTCACTATAAAAAAATCACAAAAAAACCCACGACTATAAGTCGCGGGTTTTTTACTAAAATATTATTATCTCTATCTTACAACAGTAAATTTACCATTGATAACAGATCCACCATTTTTTACTTGTAACAAATAGATTCCTTCATTAAAGTCAGAAACATTAAGAGTTACTTTCTGCTCACCATTAGAGACAGAATTAATTTTCTTAGTAAGAATAACTCTACCTGAAATATCATAAACAGAAACTAAAACATTATCTCCATATTTTGCATCTATAACAATATTAGCAAAATCACTTACCGGATTAGGGTAAACATTTACAGAAGACATTTCGCTATTTCCATTGCTAATGATAGGCTCATCAATACCAACATAATTTTTAGATTTCCATAAACCACGACCAAAAGTAGAGATATAAAGAACACCATTATTTTCAATGCCTTTATATGTTTTATAAATAATCTCACCTGTTTCAGGATCTACAGCGTTAGCAATTGTTTGTGTTTGAGAAGTAAGAGTTTGCTGCTGAATTTGAGTTACAGGAACAGCTCCCATCTCATCATTTTCTTGAACCCAACTGTTACCATCTTTTGTAAAGATACCATACTCAGTACCAAGAATAACTCTACCACTATTGTGCATCTCTATTATA
>JAYEOD010000169.1:0-3685 GCA_034722575.1 Bacteroidota bacterium
CTTTGCCAATGGATGAGCGATCGGATGATACTCGTTTGTTTAGTGTCGATTACTCGATAAAACAGGTGGCAGAAAATATCCCTTCTATAAAAATAAAATATTATAACTCGGATGTGAAGCATAAGATGGATAATGTATGGCGTGCTTTTTCCGATACTGTTGTTGCGGTTTCGGATATCCATGCTAATAATCAGGGCGGAAGAGCAGAGTTGCAATGGACAAAAAAGGATGAAACGGTTTTTGTGGGAGCCGATTATGAAGCTGTTTTTAAAGATGGCGACCGTGTTAAAAATATGATTTTGCAGCCCGGACTTCCTGTTAGGACAGAGAATTTGTGGAGCAATGCTACAATACAAAATCTTGGATTGTTTTTTAGTTATGAGAATAAAGCACTGGATTTTGATTGGATAGTGTCGGCACGTATCGATGGCAATATTGGTGATTCGGACGATGTGATAATAAAAAATCCGTTCGGCACTGTTATTTATGAATATGGTGCCGACTCTATTAATTCCGATTATTTGAATTTTAGTGCCAGCGCAGGAGTGTCGAAAGAGTTTTCGAAAGAGCTGTTGGCAAAATTAAATATTGGTCGCGGAGTGAGGAGCCCCGATATGGTAGAACGCTTTATTACCTTGCTTCCTGTTGGATACGATAAGTTCGATTATCTTGGTAATCCATCTCTAAAACCCGAAATAAATAATCAGCTGGAGTTGAGTCTGGTTTATGACAATGAATTTTATGGAAAAGTTTCTTTAACAGGATTTTACTCTTTTGTAGAGAATTATATTACAGGAAATATTCTTCCTCCATCGCAACAGCGCCCGCTAACAAAAGATGTGCTTGGTGTAAAACAGTTTTATAATGCTGATAAAGCTTTTTTACACGGTTTTGAGTTTCGGTATTTGTCGAAAAAATATTATCGCTGTAGCGTGGATATTTCTGCTGCTTATACCAATGGTATTATCGATATAACAGAAGTTTATGATATTGAAGATGGTGTGGCTGTGAGGGTTAGAGAGGTTGAAAATGATGCTATACCCGAGATTGCACCATTTGAAATAAATATAAAGCTGAGGTATTATAACGACGAAATAGGCTTGTCGGGATTTGTCTCGTATCGAGTAGCAACAGAGCAGAACCATCTTTCGGAAGCTTATTTTGAGAATGCTACTCCGGGTTTTTCTGTTGTGGATGCAAAAATAGTGTATCGGTATAATAAGAAACTCTCCTTTTCGGGTGGCGTAAAGAATTTGTTTGATGTGGCTTATTACGAACATCTGAACAGAAATATTATTGGGAGTAAAAACGATTTTTATGAGCGGGGTCGTTCGTTTTTTATGAATTTAAAAATAACTTTGTGATATGTTTAAAAATACTTTTTTGCTGATAATAGTATTGTTTTTGTCGTCGTGTAGTAAAAATAGCGATGAGCATATTGTAAAATATTTAATTACCGATGCCACTACCAAGGTGTATATAGAGTACAAAAACAGCGATGGTGAAATTGTTGAACTGAGTAAATATTTCGATAGCGAAGAGGATAGCTGGACATACTCTTTGTCGCTCCGAGAGGGTGAGATATTTTTTGTTTCAGCATATTATTTAGAATCAAACGCATCTGCAAAAGCGTTAGTTTTGGTAGATGGAAAATTAGTTAAAGAAAAGAAAAGTGAAAATGAACCGGAAAAATATATTATTGTCTCAGGCACTGTGCCATATTAGTAAAATGCTTTTTGTGATGTTAGTGTTTTTGTTTGTTTCGTGCGATAAAAATAGCTCTGAAGAGGATGATACATCAGGAAGAATTGTTTTTAGTTTTTCTCAGAAAATAGACGGTAAGGAGATAGATTACGACACATTAAAATATGTTAATGCAGCCGGAAATCCATACATGGTAAACGAAATACAGTATTTTATTTCGGATGTGAGGCTATATAACGCTAATGGTAATGTGTTGTTGATTGATGAGTGGGAGGATATTCATTATGTGGATACCGATATTGAATCGACCCGGCAATGGGAGATGCCGGACGAAATTCCTGCCGGTGTTTACGATTCTATAAGTTTTGTATTTGGTATCTGTGAAGAGAAAAATGAGTCGTTTATGTTTGTTAATCCACCAAATCGTGATATGTTTTGGCCGGAATTTTTGGGCGGTGGATATCATTATATGAAACTTAATGGTAAGTGGTTGCCCGAAGAGGGAGCCCAAACTATTCCGTTCGATTTCCATATGGGGATAGGTCAAATATATAGTGGCGATACAGCCAATGTGCACGATATTGTTGGCTTTGTGCAAAATTATTTTACCGTCAGCCTGTCAAATTCGGGTTTCGAGATATCTGAAAAAGAGACAAAGAATTTTGATGTAGTGATGAATGTAGAGCAATGGTTCGAGAATCCTGAAGTGTACGACCATAACATCTGGCATGGATATATTATGCAAAATCAGAATGCTATGGCAGTGGCTCGCAGAAACGGACATAATGTGTTTGAGATAAAAAAATAAATTAAGTTTATGTAAATCCAACACAATATAGAGGGAAGAATTTTATTTTCTGTTCTGGGATTTCTCCGTATTTGTTATTGGTAAACACATATGAGATTTTTATATTTTTAAAGGTGTTTAGTAAAAGGTGAAGGCTTTTTAGGCTTCCTGATGCGCCGCTTTTTACCTCTATGGGAATTATTTCTCCATTTTTTTCTATAAGATAGTCTATTTCAGCATTGCTGCTTCGTTTGCTTCTACTCCAGAAATAGAGGTTTTCATTAGTAGTTACTTGTAGTTCTTGTCCAATAAATTGTTCAGCCATCATTCCGTTAAATGCAGCTTGCATTTTTTTTTCAGGAAGTAACTTTAGGGATTGGAATCCGTTGATATTGGATAGAAGTCCTATGTCAAGAAAAACTGCTTTGTTTTTTTTATCAGATACACTTGCTCCAAGTGGGATTCCTGTCGGAGAAGCAGATTTTATATTTGTAAATAAATTAGCTGTATTTAAAAGTTGATAGGCTTTTTTAATTGTGGGTTGAGAGAAACTATCTGATAAGTGAGTGTATTTAATTTGTGTGCCAACTTTTTGCGATACAGAACTAAGTACTGCGTTTAAGCATCTTTTATCTGAATGACCGGCGTACTTAGAAAAATCTTGTCGGAATGTGGCAATCAAATCTGATTGTATTTGAGATACTTTTACATAACTATTTGTTTTAATAAATGTCTTTACACACTCTGGCATGCCGCCAATAATAAAGTATTTGTATAACTCTTCATTGATGATTTTAATTATGTTATCGGGAGGGGGCTCGTTGATATTTGCTATTCTTTCTAGTATTATAGTCTTTTGATTCGCTATTAAAAACTCCTTAAATGTCATAGGATACATTGAAAGTAATTGTAATCTTCCTATAGGAAAAGAGATGTTTTGTAAAGCAAATTCTAGAAGCGATCCTGCTGCTATTATGTGTATAGCAGGATTTTGCTCATAAAAATAGCGGAGAGACATAATCGCCTTAGGGCATTCTTGTATTTCATCAAAAAAGAGTAAGTCTTCATCAGGTTTTATTCTATTATTTAATACCATTTCAAGATCTGATATTATGCGGTTGCTATCTAAATTTTGCTCAAAAATAACATGAATATCAGGATTCATTTCAAAATTGATTATGTGAACTTTACCCT
>JAYEOD010000170.1:0-3659 GCA_034722575.1 Bacteroidota bacterium
ATTTAAATTTTGGATGAGTAGATTTATCTCTTCCTAAATCGGGTTTTGCCACAAAATCTATCGAAAAAATACCCTCTTTATCTGTTTTAGTTTCACCACTTTTAATCACCACAGAAAGAGTAGATGGATATGGAATATATCTACCATAATAGGGAGAAATATTTTGTACATCGCGTTTTACAATATAAGAAACCTTAGCGCCATCGAGTGGATATCCTGCCAAAGCAATAGTTTTTCCTTTAACAGTAATATTCTCATTTACCTTAAAACTCTCGGTAACAGGCAACATTTCGATAGAAAATTTCGGACGTTTATACTCTTCTACAGAAAAAGAACAACGACCTGTTTCGCTAACAATTTTAAAATTTCCCGAAAGTGTTTCATCAGGAAGAATAAAAGATCCGCTAAACGAACCAAACTCATTAATAACAAAATCGCTTTTACTAATCAGTTGATTATTAACATCCATCAACTTAACAGTGGTTTTATAATTTTTCTCTATAAACGATTTTTTATTTTCCTTTTTTAAAACAAGTCCTTTAAAATAAACCACTTGTCCGGGACGATAAATTGAGCGATCGGTAAAAAAGTATGTATTTAATTCACTTTTATTCCTTTTATAATTTCTTCTTACATAAAAACTTTTATCAGATACAAACCTGTCTTTTCCATCGGTAATATCTATATAAAATGTTTTATTAGATATATTTTTATCGGAGAGAGTAATTTTTCCTTGAGAATTTGTTTTAAAATTATCTATTATCTCAGTTTTATAACTTCTTGTTTTATAATTATATTTTCGGCAAAAACACTTTACATCGGCATTTTTTATCTTATTTCCCGATTCGCGTTCTACTACATAAATATCTAATTTACCATCTAATTGATTTGAAAAATAAGTTATATCAGTAACCCAAAATTCTGAAAAAGAGACATATTCGTTGTCAATAGAAAAATTTGGTGAAGTAGCAGCTAAAAGAATATAATTTCCTTTATCTAATTCAGAAACAGTTATTTCAGTAGTGTGTATTCTGTAATCCCCTTCATTTTTTATCTCTATATTCCACTCCTTAACGGGATGTTTTTGTAAAACAACATTTAATTTTTCCTTTTTATCTTTCACATTTCTCCAATCACTTTCCTGAGATGTTTTAATAATTCGGAAATAGAGTTTATCTAAATTTTTATATGCTACTTCAATATCAAAATTTTCTTCAGGAAGATTTTCTCTGCTCATTTCTATATTCAGACTCTTTTTAAGAATTTTAATTTTTAAAGTTTGAGCATGCGAAGCACCATATGATTCAGGATATTTTTTTATTGCATTATTACAATATTCTAAAGCAATTTTATTATTCCATTTATTATCTTTTTTATTTTTTTCATTATCAGATGTAGAATAAAAATATTGATTAGCAATAGCATATTGAACATTAGCCCATTCGGGAGTCTTTTTTACGTTATCCGATAGTTTTTTTAAAGCCGAAATATAGAGTTCCTCTTTATTAGTTTCAGTAAAATTTTGTTTTACATAATTCAATCGTGCTAAATCAACATCTACAAGTGCAGAGTAATTTTTTTTATGTGTTTTTAATAACTGCTGAAATACTTTTAACGAGCTGTATTTACTCTCATCAGGAAAACTGATATTTATAAAATCTTTATATCCGCAAAACAATTTTACATCACTAAAATTAATTTCTAAATTGGCTTCTGTTAAAAGAAAATCGTTTGAATTATAAAAATTCAAAGCACGGAAAGCTAAAAAATCGAATAAAGTAGGACGAAGATGATAGGTATCTTTTCCTTTTTTTATTATAGAATAATACTCTTCAATATTTTTATTAGCTAGTATTTCGGTATTTAAAATCGACTTTTTATAATGGTTTCGTGCTGTTTGCAGTATTTTAGAAATATCCCATGTTCTAATATCATCACCGTAATTTTCTATACAGCTTCTTTTACTGATTTTATATCGATTATTTTTGTAATAATTATTATATAATTGAGCTGTAACAGAATGTAGTATAGACTTTTGAATAGAGTTATCTGCGGAAGCAATTTCATTTTCTAAAAGTTTTAAAGCTTTTTCGTTATAATCGATCTCGAATTTAGAATTAAGAGCTACTTTATTAAGTAATGCCTTTAAAAATTGCGGAGTATTATTATCTTTTTTAGCAAGAATATAAATTTCATCTACAACATTAATTGCCGATTTTGGAAGTCCTTGTTTTTGATATTTTTCTACTCTCTTCCATTGTTTTTTATAATTATCGTCATTTTGCGAATATCCCGTAAGGAAAAACAAAAGAGCTACTACCGAGGTGATAATAATTTTAGCTTTCATATATGTATATTTTTTTATCTTTTATAAAAAACAATATTATACAAAATTCATACCTAATAAAATTATTATCGAAAAGAAATAAAATGATATTAATAAAATCGTATTATTTTTATCTATAAATATAAACCCAACAATTTTATTAACACAAAAAAACATCTATCCTAAAAGAAAAATATTGCTTAAAAAAAGTGTTTATATTTTATTTTTATCTCTCCACTGTTGACGAAATGATTTTTCTTTTACTTTAGGTAATTCACGAAGAGAACCCCACGATTTTTTAAAAAACAATTTCATGGCTATATTTTTAATATTAATACTAAAAAAATCTAAGGGCCATACTTTTAACATAATTTTTTTAAAAATGTTATTAATTATATTTTCAGATTTGCTATTATACTCATTATCAATATATTCTCTTCTGTTTATTAATAATAAATCTGTTAAAGGAATTTTAACAGGACAAATTTCTGTACATTTTCCACAAAGAGTGCAAGCAAAGCTCAAATGTCCGTATTCCTTTATACCATTGATATAGGGAGATATTACTGCACCAATTGGACCACTATACGTAACATTATACGTATGTCCCCCAATATTTTTATATACAGGGCAAGCATTTAAACATGCGCCACACTTTATACATGTAAGAGATTTTTTTATTTCACTATTATTTACAATATCTGATCGTTTATTATCTAAAATAACAACAAACATTTTTTCAGGCCCATCAACTTCAAAATCTTTTTTTGGTCCACTTATTATAGAGTTATAAACAGTAATTTTTTGTCCGGTACCATAAGTTGATAATAGAGGCCACAAAAGATGCAAATCGTTAATAGAAGGAATAACTTTTTCTATTCCGGCTATCACTATATGAATTTTAGGAAATGCTGTTGACATCATTCCATTTCCTTCATTTTCGGTAAGAGCAACAGAACCTGTATCTGAAATTAAAAAATTAGCTCCTGTAATTCCGGCACCAGCGTTTTTAAATTCCTTTCTTAATTTTTTTCTAACAAAATCTGTTAATTCCTCTGCAGTGGCATTTTTATCAGTACCAAATTTTTTATTAAATAACTCTGCAATATCATTTTTCGATTTATGCATTGCAGGAGTGACAATATGATAAGGTTTCTCTCCTGATGTTTGAATTATAAATTCTCCTAAATCAGTTTCTATAGTCTCTATTCCCTGTTTTTCTAAAGCATTGTTTAAACCGATCTCTTCAGAAACCATGCTTTTTGATTTAACAACCTTTTTAACATTATTATCGTTAAGAATTTTTGAAATTTCAGTTACAGCTTCGTCACTA
>JAYEOD010000171.1:0-3653 GCA_034722575.1 Bacteroidota bacterium
TTTTGAAGAGTCTATTACTATTGAGGGAGAGACTATTTCACCGGAAACGGAAGGCGAAGCAGATGTTCTTATTGCAAAATTTACTGCTGATGGTGAGTTAGTTTGGCTGCAAAATCAAACAACACCTGTAACGTCTACCTCTATTGCAGTTAGTTCAAATAAATTTTATACAAGTGGTACTTTTAGGAATACTATGGAAATAAATGGAGAGGAGTATGTTAGTTATGGTTATCAAGACGCTTATCTTTGTTCGTACGATGTTAATGGTGATTTAAATTGGGTTTTAACTGCCGGAGGAGAAGGAATGGAGTATTTGTCTATTGTAAGTACTGATGGTTTTGATAATGCATATTGGAGCGGTGAATTTACAAGTGACGGAACTATGAATTTTATTGATGAAGTGATTGAGACTGAGCCTACTGACGGTCATGTTTATTTATCAAAAATTACTCCCGATGGGGAATTAGATTGGTTAAGAAGATTTGGAAATGATAGTGATGATTCCGGCTGGGATAATTATAACTGTTGGCCAACAGATATAATTACTACAGATGAAGGAATCACATATCTAAAAGGATGGAATGGTGATGGTGTTTATTTTGGTGATATTTTACTTGAAAATTCTTTTGAAGATGGTTCGTATTCATATTTTGTTGGTAAGTTTGCTTCTGATGGAGAACCTATTTGGATAAATACTATTGCAGAAAAATCATATGGATTTGATTATAACAATATGGACATTGATATTGACGGTAATATTTATTTTGGTGCTGAAGCAAGAGATGATATACGCTTTGATGAGACATTGTATGAACCTGAAGGGTCCGATTTATTTATTGCAAAGTATAGCAATGATGGTGAGTTTGTTTGGGCTAAAACATTAATTGGTGAAATTGGTGATAATAATTTTATTGCTTCTGTATGCGAAATGGATGGTACATCTCTGTATTTTGCCGGTAATATTGAGAATAAATTAATTTTTAACGATAATACATATCATTCAGCAGAACTTAGTGGTTTTGTTGCAATGCTTGGTACATATGAAGAAGATGATATTGAAGAACTACAAAAGTGTAAGTTTAATATTTATCCTAATCCAACTCATTCTGGGTTAATTAATATTGAAAATAAAAAAAATAATAAATATCAATTAAGTATTTATGATATTTCAGGTAATATAATTTTAGAAAAATCAATAAATCAAAAAAGAAAAGAAATTAGTCTGAAAAATTTATCAAAAGGAGTTTATATTTTTCTTATTAATGACAGTATTACTACAGGAATAAAAAAAGTAATATATAAATAATAATGATTTTTCTCCCATCAAGCATTTGTTTGGTGGGAGAATTTACTATGTTGTAATAAAGTATTCACTAGTACTTTTACTTTTTATAGTAGAATTAATACCAATTGAATTTCAAAATGGCCGACATAAATTCAAAATATTTTTCTGTTTTACAATCTTCAAATTTTAAGCATAGTAATAGCTACGATTCAAATTTGAAGTGCGGTAAAACTGGAAAAGATGAAGAATTTATCGGACATTTCGAGGTTCAATTGGTATTACAGAAGCATCAGAGATTTTATTTCTTCTACTTCTCAAAACATCTAAGAATATTATCTTATTTGTTTCTGACGCCATTAGTCCAAAAACCGCACAAAAACACGTATTGCAAGGTTATTGCAAGGTTATTGCAAGGTTATTGCAAGGATTTATTTTTAGTGCAAGGTTTTGTGTCATACTATGCAAGGAAAAATAGAAAAAACACCTTTTGTAGGGGTTTCATAGGGGTCTTGTAGGGGTCACGTTCGAGTAGGAGTACTTGGAGTTGGGAGTGTCTGGAGTTGGGAGTGTCTGGAGTTGGGAGTACTTGGAGTTGGGAGTACTTAGAGTTGGGAGTACTTGGAGTTGGGAGTACTTGGAGTTGGGAGTACTTAGAGTTGGGAGTACTTGGAGTTGGGAGTACTTGGAGTTGGGAGTACTTGGAGTTGGGAGTGTCTGGAGTTGGGAGTACTTGGAGTTGGGAGTGTCTGGAGTTGGGAGTACTTGGAGTTGGGAGTACTTGGAGTTGAGAGTACTTGGAGTTGGGAGTACTTGGAGTTGGGAGTACTTGGAGTTGGGAGTGTCTGGAGTATTTAGAGTTAAGAGTACTTTATGGTGGCTTAGTATTAGCATCTAATGAGTAAATAGTACTGAAAATAATTTTAAACAACCATAATGCGTAATGAAATAATAATGACTAAAATATATAAATGACTGATAATATATAAAAAACCGTAGATGCTACGCACTACGGAGTTTTTATATGGTTAGGTGTTGGGCTTTTTTTAAACCAATTCTACCTTACTCAATCTTAATTTCGGTTTATTCAATTTTTGTATTGATATATTCACCTGTTTTCTCGTCTCTGATTGTAGATAAGTCGGGATTAAAGTTTTTAAGTTTAAACCAAAAATCCTATGAATTATTACTAAGTCTTTCATTGTAAACTGAGAAACACCATTTATTAATTCACTCATATAAGATTTTGGGTGCTCCAAAAGTACTCCTAAATCCTGTTGTGTCATATCAAATTCTTTCAGCTTTTTACGAATACTTTCTTTTCGTTTGGAAATAAACCTTTGCTCATAATTTATAATCACTTCCGCTTTTTCTGATTCATCAATCTGGAATTCTGAAATATTCTCAAAATCAGACCATTCTCTTGATTCATATTCTACAATCAAAGTTCTAAGCTTCTTTCTAATAGGCATTAAATCATGATTTTCGTCTGTAATTAATCGTAATCTACGTTCAAGCAAAGATGCTTTTTGCAAATCATATTCATTTTCCAAGCGCTCAATATTTTCAACCTCTTTTATATTTATTATATCTTTCATAATTGCTATTTTTTAATCCAACTATTAACTTTTAACCACTTCCTTATAACATTTCTTTTATTCTTAAACGTTAACTCATAATCATCATGACTACCTGCCCAAACAATTGTTGCTTCTCCATTTTCTTCAAACTCAATCATTATCAAGGTGCGATGTATATTAATATTGAAAAAATAGAATTCTCCTCCTAAAACACAATCTGCATCAGGCCTATTTTCCAACATTTCATGAGGATTTTTCCAATTACTTGCTTCAATTTCATCAATTAGTCGCTGAACAGATTTAATCAATTTTGAACTCCCTTATTCTTCCGAATTAATTTTCCTAAAATATGTTTGTTCGTAATATTCAAATCAAAATCGTTTTAAATTATTTGACGCAAAGGTAAAAAAAAGTTCTGATATGTTGCGAACATAATAATTAATTTTTTGCAACCACAAAAAATTGCGCCTAACGGCAGTCCTTCTAAAAAACTCTGTAAATTATTAAAAGGCAATCAAATTTAGGGCTTTGTAAGGTTATTAAAATAAAACTACAATTATTTTTCTTAGAGTTTTGTGCTCGAAGTTTAGTGCTATCACCCGCAATAAGCTTGCCCCCAGGGAAATCGCTTTTAAACTTGTAAAACTTTCGCTATATATTTGTAGTTTAGAGTTCTATGACATTTTGGTTGATTTTTCCCGATCAATAAGTGCAAGTGCAATTTTAGTTATCACATTACGCCTTTATAATCATTGTCGTGTGATTAAAAGTTTTAGTGTGGCTCGGTTCAT
>JAYEOD010000172.1:0-3649 GCA_034722575.1 Bacteroidota bacterium
GTTCAATATAATTAAATACTACTTTAATATTACTGTAATTAATCTCTTTTATTAATCCTAAACCATTTTCATTATTATAAGTGTACTCAATATAATTCCCATTTCGATCAGAGATTTTATTATTATAGCAAAACATAAAGTTTGGTGCACAATCACTCCCTTCAACTCTTGTACTTGCTGTTTTTCCGTATTCATATACAAGTCCATTTTTTGCAAATACTTTAAAATAATCCGGATCGGTTGAATTATCTGAGTTAAAAGATAAAACTTTAGCAAAAATCTCATTCTCAGTGCGGTATTCCGTATTGTCATCACCATATCCACCATCATTGATCGCAATTAATCGCTGTCCATCTAATAAATACTTATCATTCCCATCAAAATCAACACCATCAATATATCCATCATGGTATAAAGTAGTTTTTGTTCTGCTAATAACAGATAGCCCATTAACAATCCAGCCCGTCCCCATTGATCCATTATCACTACTGCTATTATAAGATAATGATAATACAGGAGTCAAATCTGCAATACCCTTAGGCAAGTTTATAGGCACTGTGTAAGTAGCTGCTCCTGTACTCGATACACTTGCATTTGCGGGAATAATTCCCACTACTCCGTCATCACCCGGATTAGGACCTCCAGTACCTCCTCCTTCAGGTGGAGTTACTATAAAAGGATCTATACGCCCAATAAGTTTTCCACTATAGGGATCAAAATCAAATCCTTGTTCCACAGAGATGTTTTCAGTGGCAATATATTCCTGATTTCCTGTAATTGGTGTATTAAGCACAATATTCTGTTCTTGTGCAGTTAAGATTTTTAGTGATAAAAGAAGACCCACTAAAATCAAACACGTTTTTTTTGTCATAACGCTTTTATTTTTAGTTTATCTAAATTATTTATCCTCTAGTTTAATATTCAATTTCTCAATTTGCTTCTGTTGTTCAATCAAATGCAAAGTCAATTCTTCAATTTTTTGCAACAGTATTGCGTTCATTTCACCAACATCAATCCCGTTTTCTTTTACCTGTTCTGCTGATGGCACTCCCGGTAAACGCTTATTTTTTATAATAAAATCTTCTACTTCCTTAAGATTTTGTTTTTCGTAGTTTTCTGTAAAAACATAATCCGGCCATTCCCTTTGTAATTCAATCACTAATTTTCCAACACTCGCCGTGCCGGCTACTTGAAGCATATTATCTCCTTCAGCGGCCTTTCCAATCCCAACAGTTCCATTAAAAAGCGTTAAGCCTCCTACAGTTAAAGAGTTACTAGTAGTAATATCCGCAACATTCATACTACCGGAAATTTTCACCTTCCCATCAACATGAAGTTTCTCGTCAGGACTATTTGTTCCAATACCTACATTTCCACTTGTTCGATAAATATCGTTATTAGCACCTGTCATCCATAAGTCTGCTTCAGGTTCCGTCCACACTGCATTTCCACTGATATCAGTAGTTAATATATAGCCATCTGCAATGCCCTGCTGTGGCATTTTAAAACCATTAGTAAGTATAGTTCCATTAACATGAAGCTTTTCGGTAGGACTAGTTGTTCCAATTCCTACGTTTCTAACATCAAAGCTAAAATCGTAATTGTTATTAACAGTAAAACCCTTATGATATGTATTTCTTATTATTGCACTATTAGTACCAAGTCTGATTTCTGCAAAATCTTTAGTAGAGTTCCATTTTCCTGCCTCAACAAATAAAGAAGCGTCATCAATTTCGCTATTCCCTTTTATATGCAATTTTGCTTGTGGTTCTGTTGTTCCAATCCCTACATCGGCGGTATGTTTATTAATAAAAGGATTAGATTTGTCAATAAATAGCGTTGGAACAGTACTATTTAGACCAATCATTAAAGTTCCATTCTTATTATTTACTAATTCTTCATTTGAATAGCCACTGCCAATTATCATTGCTCCGGAAGCTGTTGTTTTTACATATCTTCCTATTACTACATCTGTTCCTGCCATTGCAATTGCATTCATTCCAAATGAAATAGAATACGAACCTTCTGATCTACAACTCATACCAATTGAATTTCAAAATGGCTGACATAAATTCAAAATATTTTTCTGTTTTACAATCTTCAAATTTTAAGCATAGTAATAGCTACGGTTCAAATTTGAAGTGCGGTAAAACTGGAAAAGATGAAGAATTTATCGGGCATTTTGATGTTCAATTGGTATCAAACCCATAGCTACTGAATATTGCCCTGTTGCCTCAGATAAGTAGCCACTTGCAAAAGAAGCGTTACCATTTGCTTTAGTTTTCCACCCAAAAGAAGCGGAATAATTTCCGAGCGCAGAAGTCAAATTACCACTAGCAAAAGAAGCTAATCCCTTAGCAATCGTCTCACTACCACTGGCAAAAGAAGCTGACCCAACAGCAACTGTTTCATTACCAACAGCAAAAGAGGCTTCAGCTCCCGCAATTGCACTATTACCAAAAGCAAAAGAAACATCTCTTTGTGCTTCAGATAAATAACCACCGGCAAAAGAGTAATTACCTATTGCTTTTGTTTGAACTCCTAATGTGCTGGCATATGAACCGGTTGTAATAGTATTAAAACAAGAGGTACATTCTTTTGTCGCAGCTCCTATTTGTCCGTTTGCATATACACTTGTAAATAATATCAGACTTATAATTATAATATTCTTGATTTTCATATATTTATTGCTTAATTGTTTATTTTAATAAATCAGTTGGCTTATAACACGATTGCAAATCAGCACCCGCTATGCTTTATATATTTATTTTTTAACCCATTTACCGGTTTCATATACTTTTTTACTATTATATATTTTATATAAATATATACCGGAAGGCATTTTACTTACATCGAATGAAGTGTTACTGTTTTCAATCTCTTTAGATAGTATTTTTTCTCCATTGATATCATACATCTCAAACTGAATATTTTTTAATGCGGTAGCAATACATAATGTGTTTATGCCCGGATTTGGATAAACCATAACCTCTTTTGGTTTTATAACAGGCTTACTACTTGTTGATACTGCGATACTATCTTCCATAACTTTTAGCAGATAAATATCTTTTTCTTCATCTTGAGTTAAATAATCATATCGAGAGGCATACATTATACAACCACCATCTGAGGTAGCCAAAACACCATACAATCTGTAACTTGCATCATTACCATAAAACTTTTTGCCCCTTACTTTTAGGGTAGAGTCTAATAAATAAAGCTGAAGATATGTTGTTGTGTTTGAAAAGGAATTTACCGGTCTTTGTCCCCCAACATATATGGCAGACTTATCTATAAAGTCAAGCGCAGTGCGCCATGCCGGATAATCTGATGTGTCTTTTCTACCAAAAAATTTCTCATACTGTATGTTATTGGCAGTATCGAGTACTTTTACAGTAATATCATCGTCCTGAGGACTTGAACCCGGCCATATATACAATCCACTCACAATATAAGTAGTATCAGATAGCCACTTTGCTGTTAATGGAGTGTCCACTTTATTAGGTAAACTATCTATGTTTATTATATTTAAACTAGTATCTATTTCAACAGTTTGTGCCCATGATAATGATTGTGGAAATAATGAACCAAAAACAATGTAGCCGGTAGAATCTTTTTTCTCTAAAATATCATACGGCACCTGAGTAGC
>JAYEOD010000173.1:0-3649 GCA_034722575.1 Bacteroidota bacterium
GCAGCTCCATCCGACAAATAAAAACTGAATTAATTACGAATGGCGAATTACGAATTACGAATGGCGAATGAAAAATTGAATGATTGAATGAATAAACAAATCGACAAAGAAAATATTATGTTAAATAGAAATCTTAATGCACTGGTATCAGGGCAAACAAATTATAAACGGATGAAACGAGCCATACTAAAATCTTTAATACACACGAGAATGATTATAAAGGTATCTGAGACTTAGGTTAATTAATAATTGGTAATTGATTAAATAAGACAACCCATTTAATGGATCAAAAAAATTAGTTTAATTAGTTTAATTCGATGAAAAACAAATTATAAACGGATGAGAAAAATCCTGTCTAAAAATAAACTGATAAAATTATCCTTGTTTATAAAACAAAAAAAACCTTGCACCTAAGATGCAAGGTTTTTTTATCGCGTTAAGCGAAAATAAATTATTCTGTATATTGATCAATTACCATACTTATTGCGCGTTGACATGCTGCGCAGAATTTATCAGCGCGAGTAAACATAATACAGTTTGCTTCGCTGCGATAGATGCCTTCTGCATGGTATTTTCCGCCTTCGAAAGCCCCCACATGTCCCGAATATTTCATTGTGCTCAACAACTCATCGTCCCAGGCTTTTTTATCTAAAAACAATTTTTCCATAATATATTCCGGGGTATGAGCCTTACGCAACGCTCTGCGTTTTTTTTGGATAGCAATACTGTGCTTATCATATTTTTCTTTTTCCCAAGATGTTGGCAGTGGCGTGTTTTCGGTAAGAATATCTTTCCACTTTATTGTTTCGGGATTAGTATTTGTAGTAACATTAAGTTCGTATGGCTCGGTAACTTTGGCATTTGTTTCGTATGCCGTAGAAGAGGTATAATACTCATCGGCAAGGTCGGCAAAATGGTGTCCAAATTCATGAACAAAAAGATAATCTTTAAAAGCATTATCTGCAGCAGCAGTAATATAAAGCTTATAAATTCCTCCGCCACCATAAATACTGTCGTTCATCATAAGCACAGTAAACTCGTACGGCACTTCCGAAGCGGCATTTCTTATCGTCTTATTGTCGAAAGCCAAAGCGTAGCGTTCCGAATTAAAAGCGCCATAAGAAACCGACAGTGCAGCGCGGCGATGAATATCCTGATGAGGATGGTTTAATCCACTTGATGGAGAAGGTACCTCTACAGCACAAATATTAAAATCACTTTTGTGTGATGCGAAAGGTTCTTTTGACAATAAAACTTCAGCATATCTTTGGGCGTCTTTATGAAATTTACCCATCTGCTCTTTTGTGTATCCTTCTGAAAGAATTACAATATCAACTTTTTTCTTAGGATCGCCATTATTTACTACATCAAAAGAGTTGTAAAAATTTTTTCTGTCGGCAGGATTAATCCTGTGACCGTCAATATCAATAACAAATTCCCAGATAGGAACAAAAAGATTTTTTTCATCTCTTTTATTCATTACCAACAAAACATCTTTATTTGGCCACGGAAATCGTACAGATTCGTGGAAAGTGCCCCAGTTTTTTTTAGCGTCGGGAGTCATTTGCCACTCGCCAAAAATACTTGAAAAGCCATGAGAGAATAAAATCTTTCCTGTTTCAATATCTTTTATCTCGAAAAAGTAAGCCCCCAATCGTAATTCATCGATAAGTTTTGTTGTAGGACCGGCCCAAATACCATCCGACACAGCTTCGTCAAAAGCAAAATGCTCTTCTGTAGCAGTTCCGTTATGGAAATAATCGAAACGCATTGTTTTATCCTTAAAATTTTTATCAAAATTAACACTAAACCCCTGAAGAGTTAGAGCTAAAACAGCTACTATTAAATAAATTTTCTTCATAATATGTTTTTTCTAAGATGAATATCTAATAGCAAATTTATAAAAATATGTTTAGTAATAAATCTTTATGTAATTATCTTCGTTATAAATAGTTACTCCATTTCCCCAAGAATAACGCCCGATACATTCCATGCGCTAAAGCTATTGCCTTCGGGTTTACCCATAGGAATAACAACTTTTAGAGTATGTTTTCCGGGTTTTAAATCGTTAAGAATAATATACTCTGGATTAGAGACCGATCCCGGGCACCATCCCGAGCGGCTTAGGTCGGAAGAGGAGATGCCATTCCAAAAATTTCCTGAAGCGGGATTATATTTTCTAAAAGTAGCACAATCGGTACGCCATGGAATAAAAGAATAAACCACTTTGTTGTCGATAATAATAGTGTTGAGTTTTTTATTAAACTCATCGCCACCACCCCATCCACCATGACCGGTAGAGATGTATCTTAATTGTAAATCTTTAATATTTTCAGGTACTTCAAAAGTCACTTCCAGAGTATCGTTGCCAAATAATCGCGAATACTCTTGTCCCGACATCTCCATAATATTCAAAGTATTAAAAAGAGTTGCTGACCACATCTTTTTTGTCTCCTTTTGTTTCTCTTTATTGTCAGGATGATATTGCAACTCCATAGAGACTTTATGTCCTCCTTTGTCGTAGTTGGCGATATACACTCCAATCCAAACGTCACCATCTAAAGCAGAAATAATATCCGTTACATCTTGTTTATAAACAACCTCATCTTCCCAGACAACATTTTTTACTACTCTTTTTTCATTAAAATGACCAACGCCAAAAGGAGTGAAAAATCGTATTAACTCTGTTGGTGGATCATAATTATCTGTTTTAACAATGCCTTGATATTCATCGCCATTGTTATCTGTTATTATAGGCAGTTTGTCCAATCCATCGCGCAAAGCGTTTATTAAATTTGTTTTTCCGTTTACCGGGATGATAAAAACAGATCCGGTACGGTCGTAAGCATCGCCGTTACTTTTTTCTGTCAGTTCTGCAAAAACAGTATTGTCTTTTAAATCGGGAAGGGTCACTTTTCTAATTGCCACAGTTCCCTTCGAAAAATGAAAAATACTATCACAATCAATGTTTTTCGGATTATGAATTTCGTTTCCAAAGCTCAGTTGCGCATCATTAAATACACTAACACGATGTATATAATTCTCTTTAATCAAAGATCGGTATTCTGTACGCGAAACAGTATCGCCCCACGATTTTGGAATAACAACAGATTCTTTCTCCTTCACTATCTTATCGGCCTCAATAACCGACGAACCATTTATAACAATTTTTAGCACTAAACCACCCGGATTACCAAGCGAGAGATATGGACTGCCTTGTGGTGCTACCTTATCGGTAAACCAAAAATCGATATTGTTAGAAAAAACAACTCTTTTAGCATGTTTGCAGATATATCCTAAAATAGTATCTGTTTTATCGGAATAAGAAAAGAGAGTATCAACAGGTAAAGGGCTTATTACAGTAAATCGCTTTTTTGCGTTTAATAAAGCGGTTGAATAGTACTTCTTATTTTTGATATCAATAAAATCCATCTCTTCCGGAACCGTAGAGATAAGATTCTGATTGAGCTGTTGTTCTTCTACACTAATAAAATCGCCATCATATTTTAATTCAAAACAGGGTCTGTTTTCGTCAATTTCTCCATTTACATATCTATGATAAACAACTTTTGTGGTTTGCGAAAAGGTGGTAGTCGCAATCAAAAATATCACTAATAATATAATATTACTCTTTTTCATATGTTTATTT
>JAYEOD010000174.1:0-3641 GCA_034722575.1 Bacteroidota bacterium
AATTACGTAGCTAAGGCTATGGAATGATTTTTAATCGGCGAATAAGAAAAAAATAATTCAATTTTTTTATCGATCATTTTAACACGTATTTGGTATAAAATATTATTCTTCTCTTTGCAAAGCATAAGTTCGGCCGGGTGATCTTCGAACAAGTTCTCAGCTTCCCGGTCTCTCTAATGCTTCGCTGCGAGCTGAATAACATTTTTCTGAATGCCAATCCAATTACTTATTTTCATCTCAGACTTTCAGCCTGATCTACAACTCTATTTTTAATTGGTCGGATGGAAGTCGCCATTTTTTGTGATTATTTATATTACCTTTAATGTATGACTACACTTTATTTTTCAAATATCACTTATACAGTAGGCGGTTTTTTGGTGTTCCTTTTTTTTCTGTTTTTAATGGTTATTGCTTCTAAAGGAGCTAAACCAATTAAAAAAGAGAATAAAAAAGAACGTGAGGAAATAACGGCAGCCGGATTTTCACAGATGATTGATAACGACTAACACGCATATTATAGCAGAGTTTGTATAAACAAACGAAAAGAAACAAGCGGTTAGATAGCCGCTTATTTCTTTACCAGGCATGGATATTTTTATACTTTTTGATTTTCGGAATTAACGATTCTAGTATTTTATAATTATCAGATACTATTAAATCACAATATTTATAATTTTATTAGGAACAACAATAATTTTCTTTGGTGTTTTGCCATCGATCCATTTTTGTGCTCTCTCCTCTTCCATCACCACTTTTATTATATCATCTTTCGACATATTTACAGGCAGCTCCAATTTAAATCTCATCTTACCATTAAAAGAGACAGGATAGGTGCAATTATTTTCTTTCACATACTCCTCTTTAAATTCCGGAAAAGAGGCATATGTAACCGACTCGTTATTACCCAACATAGCCCATAACTCTTCACCAATATGAGGAGCATAACCCGATATCATCACGACAAGTTTTTCGAGAACCTCGCGTTTATTACATTTCAGGCTACTTAATTCGTTAGTACAAATCATAAACTGACTAACACCGGTATTAAACGAAAAGCGTTCATTATCGTCGGCAATTTTTTTAATTGTTTGATGAAGTATTTTCAGCTCTTTATCATTAGCTTTCTCATCCGACACATCGAACTCACCATTTTCATTAAAAAACAGTCTCCAAAATTTATTAATAAAGCGCGAAACACCTCCAATACCTTGAGTATCCCATGGTTTATGACTTTCGATAGGACCTAAAAACATCTCATACAATCTGAAAGTATCGGCACCATATTGAATAATCAAGTCATCGGGATTCTGGACATTATATTTCGACTTACTCATTTTCTCCACTTCCCAACCACAGATATAAGTTCCATCATCTTCCGTAACAAACTCTGCATTGTTATACTCTGGCAACCAATTTTTAAAAGCTTCCTGATCGAGAACATCGTTATGAACGATATTTATATCAACATGAATACGCTGAGTTTTATACTCCTCTTTTTTATTAATAGATACAAACTTATTAGTTCCTACAATTCTATAAACAAAACTAGAGCGTCCTTGAATTTTTCCTTGATTAATAAGTTTCTTAAACGGCTCTTCCTCCACAGTCATCCCAAGATCGAAAAGGAACATCGACCAAAAACGCGAATAGATAAGATGCCCTGTAGCATGCTCATCGCCACCCATATACAGGTCAACCGATTTCCAGTAACCATTAGCCTTTTTAGAAAAATATTCGTTATCATTATCCGAGTCCATATATCGATAATAATAGCCACTAGAGCCGGCAAATCCCGGCATAGTATTCGTTTCTATAGGGTAGCCCTCTTTTGTCACCCAATTTTCAGCTCTTGCTAACGGCGGCTCACCACTTTCAGTAGGTTTATAATCATCTACTTTAGGAAGCTCTAAAGGCAATTCACTCTCGTCAAGAGTATAAGGAATACCCTCTTTATAATATATTGGAAATGGCTCGCCCCAATAACGCTGGCGACTAAAAATCGCATCGCGCAAGCGATAATTTATTGTACCATAACCATACTTTTCATCTTCAATTTTCTTGATAGTAACAGAAATAGCCTCTTTTACATCCAAATTATTGATAAAACCGGAATTAATCATTTTACCCTCTTTGGCATCAAACGACTCACTCCAATCAGCAGTATCTATAATCTCCTTACCCTCCTCTGCAACAACCTGTATTATAGGAAGGTTGAATTTTTTAGCAAAAGAGAAGTCACGACTATCATGAGCCGGAACAGCCATTATAGCACCGGTTCCATATCCGCCAAGCACATAATCGGCTACCCAAATAGGCATCTCTTTTTTTGTAAGAGGATTTATTCCGTACGATCCGGTAAAAACACCTGTAACCCTCTTTACTTCGGTCATACGCTCACGCTCCGAACGATTTTTTGCCCAGGTAACATACTCTTCTACCTCAGCTTTTTTATCATCGGTTGTAAGTTTTTGAACCAACTCATGTTCAGGTGCTAAAACCATATATGTAGAACCAAAAATAGTATCGGGACGAGTAGTAAAAACCTCTATCTTCTCTTCATGATTTTTTATTCCAAAGTAAACCGCAGCACCTTCGGAACGACCAATCCAGTTACGCTGTGTCTCTTTAATACTTTCTGTCCAACCCAAATTATCCAAACCATCGAGCAAACGCTGACTGTAAGCACTAATACGCAGCGACCACTGCTTCATTTTTCGCTGTTCTACAGGATGACCGCCACGCTCGGACAGACCATCTTTTACTTCATCATTAGCTAAAACAGTTCCCAAAACAGGGCACCAATTCACAAACGTTTCAGAAAGAAAAGCCAGGCGATAATTCATCAACATCTCTTGTTGTTGCTGCTCGTTCATGGCATTCCACTCTTCGGCAGTAAACGAGTCGTGTTCGTTATTAACAGCATTAATATTTACACTACCATTTTCAGCAAACTCTTTAACAAGCGTTTCAATTTCGTCAGCCTTTTGTGTGTCAACATTAAACCAATGTTTAAAAAGCTGAATAAAAGTCCACTGAGTCCATTTAAAATATTTAGGGTCAGAAGTTCTTACCTCACGATCCCAGTCGTATGAAAAGCCAATTTGATCTAATTGTTTACGGTATCTCTTAATATTTTTTTCGGTAGTAACGGCAGGATGCGTTCCTGTTTGAATAGCATATTGCTCAGCAGGAAGACCGTAAGCATCGTATCCCATAGGATGCAATACGTTAAAACCTTGCTGACGTTTATATCTTGCAAAAATGTCAGATGCAATATATCCTAACGGATGACCAACATGCAATCCTGCACCCGAAGGATAAGGGAACATATCCAGCACATAATATTTAGGTTTATCAGTATTCTCATCAACCTTATACACTTTATTATCTGCCCAATACTTCTGCCACTTTTTCTCTATTTCTCTGAAATTATACTCCATTATATCAAATATTTTATAACTCGGCTATCACCTATTAAATTCTTTAAAGCCAGCAAATTTAGTAAAAAAAAAAACATCTCTCGCTAAGACGCCAACGAGGAATTTTATTCGTTTATTTTTTAGACAGGATTGACATGATTTTATCCGTTTATATTTATTTTTTATTGGTCGGATGGAAGTTGCCTTTATAATCATTCTCGT
>JAYEOD010000175.1:0-3639 GCA_034722575.1 Bacteroidota bacterium
AAATCTCCACATCACCAAAGGAGAGCATTGAAGCCGAAAAATCACCTTTACCATTTACAGAAGATAAAACAGGATCCATATTGTTATCAAGTTCACTTTTATAATCGAAAACAACAGAACAATCGCCATTTGCCTTAGAAACAATTGGAGCCAACGACTGTATTGTAACAAACGTATTACTTGCCTGCTTTACAGATATATCAGTCATTTTAAGATTAAATGATACTTTTGGATTAGCTTTTTCGGATGCATAATAACTACCATTCGCAACCATATCGCCGCCAAGGGTATTCATTTCTACATCATGCATAATTAATTTTCCATCCTTAATAGTAACGTCTCCCTTAAAATCATCAATAATCATATCGTCATAAATAATTTTTCCAATAACAGTTGACATATTAAAATCGATATTTTTTGGAATTATTATTGGTTCGATACTGGTTTCTTGAGTGGTTTCGGTGGTTGTGGTACTTTGACTTTGCGTAGATGCAGGCTCAGATACAGTTTCAGCATCGGCAGCAGGCATAAATTCATTTACATCAAGTTTATCAGACTTAACATTCAAATTTCCGTGTAGCGTTTTACTTTGCAAGGCATATGCCAATAAATTTTCGAGATGTCCTGAAGCAAACAAATTACTTTTGCCGAAAGAAGCATCAAATGCAGTCATATCAACATATTCCGGCGAAAAATTGAATTGTGCACGACGAATTGAAATTGGGAAATCTAAATCACTATACTCTACATTTTTTACTGCCAAATATCCAAGAGCCTCAAACTTATTATACTCTTCATTTTCTATTGCAGATAGATTTCCCTTTAAACTAATATCCACATTAACAGACCCTGAGAGATCTATTTTTTCTTCTAAAAGAATTAATTTCGACACAGAAGCTAAATCGATATCACCCTTTGCTTTAAAATCCACAAACGGATCAGACATTGGTGTTCTTAACTTTCCGGATAAAGAAAATGTATTTCCCGCAATATCGAAACTCATTACAGGCAAATCCATTTTCAGATGATCGGTAACACCATCGGGATTATTTATCTCTAAATCGATATTAATATTTTTAACCTCTTCGGGCATATCCGGATAAGCAACATAAGCATTTTCAACTTTAAGAGAGAGTGCGTATGCCGGCATTTTAGAATCTGAGAACTCACCTTTTACAAAGCCATCAATTTTAAGAGAGCCATCTGTTTTAACTGTTTCATAATCTTTAAGATATTCAGCAGGAATCATTGAAAGCAGTGGCTTAAATTTATTCTTTAACAGATGATATTGAATATCCATTTTATAAGAGTCGTCTAACATTTGAAAAGAGCCTTCAGCAACAAGAGGAATCTCATTAATTACTATCCTATTATGCGAAAACTCAAACAAAAAATCGTCGAGATCAGCATTAATATCAACATCTAAATCAAGAGCTACTCTATTAAAATATTTCTCACCATCGAAAGAAAAGGTAAACTCTTTCACTTTCGTAGATGTTTGTAATAATGTCTCTTTAAGAGACAAATCGCCTTTTAACGTATGATTTAAACCATCAAGAGAGGCAAACATATTTAACGATTCATCGAGATAACTTAACGAGCCATTAGAGATAGATACTTTTTGCAGGTCGACAACAAAATCACTCTCAACATCAGTATTTTCTTGTTGCGGTTGCGTTCCGGGTATAGGTTCTATCGCTAAAGCGATATCGAAATTAGCCTTCCCATTTTTAAGAATATGTACATTAATTTGCGGGTTATCGATATTAACAGCCAATATTTTAATTGATTCGCCATTAATAACGCTTAAAAGATCGAGAGTAACGTTAAAAGAGCGAACTTTTGTCAAGGTATCAAATTCAAACTCCCTTTTTCCAACGACAGTAAACTCTTCTATTTCGAGATTAAAATGAGGGAAAGACTTAAACAAAGAGAGATTCACTTGTTTAAAGTCAACAGTGGCATCCACATTATTATTAATCTCCTTTTTCACTAAACTAACTATCTCGTCCTTATATATCATAGGAACAACTACACCAATAATAGCAACTATTACTATAAGCGAAATGATTGACACCAGCAATTTTTTCATAAAAGATGTTTTTTAAAATTATACGCATTATTAATCAACAAATAATCGAGCAAAACGATTGCCGCCATTGCTTCAACAATAGGGACAGCTCTTGGTACAACACATACATCATGCCGTCCTTTTCCTTTAATAACTATATTATCACCATTTTTATCAACACTGTTTTGGGTTTTCATTATTGTAGGAACCGGCTTAAACGCGACTTTAAAAAAGATATCTTTTCCGTTAGAAATACCTCCCTGAATGCCTCCTGAATTATTTGTTTTAGTTGTAATTTTATTACCTTCCATAACAAAAATATCATTATGCTCAGAGCCGGTCATTTTTGCAGCATCAAATCCGATACCATATTCAAAACCTTTTACAGCATTAATACCTAGCATTGCTTTTCCGAGTTCAGCATGCAGCTTATCGAAAACAGGTTCTCCCAGTCCAACAGGAATATTTTTACATATACACCTAATAGTACCACCAAGAGTATCACCATTATCACGAGCAATTTCAATAGCTTTTTCCATTTCAGCTGCCACAATACTATCTGGGCAACGTAAAATATTCTCTTCTATTTTATTAAAATCAGGATTTAAGTACTTTTCGGATAAAGCAATTTTTCCGACAGAAGAGACAAATGCAGTAACTTCAATTTGTTTTTGTTTCAGCACCAATTTAGCAATAGCACCGGCAACAACTCGCGCAACTGTTTCGCGTGCCGAAGCCCTTCCTCCTCCCCTATAATCGCGTAAGCCATACTTTTGTTGATAGACAAAATCGGCATGCGAAGGACGAAAAGCCTCCTTTACATGATCATAATCATTTGATTTATGATCGTTGTTTCTAATAAGAAATGCGATTGGAGTTCCGGTTGTTTTTCCTTCAAAAATCCCGGAGAGGAATTCCACCACATCATTTTCTTGTCGCGAAGTAGAAAAATTTGTCTTTTTAGGTTTTCTGCGATTTAATTCGAATTTAATAAATTGCATATCAACAGCAATCCCCGAAGGACATCCATCAACTATACCTCCTATTGCCTCTCCATGCGACTCTCCAAAAGAGGTTAATCTAAACAGTGTTCCAAAAGTATTACCTGCCATAACTAAATAATGTATTAAATAAAAAAAGCTACCCAAAGGCAGCTTTTTTTTAAATAATCAGTCTTCGTTTATATATCTCAATTCCGATTTTAACAAGGCATGTTCTTGACGAGCCTTTTCTATTTTCCTCTCAAATTCAACCTTTAAGAAGTCAGCTTTTTTCGAATTGGCTAAAAATCCTATATTATTATCCCATAACTTAATATTCTCTTCCAATCGGTTAATTTTATTTTCAATAGAAATTCTCTCTCTATAAATTTGTTTTTCAGATGCAGGATTTTCCTTCATACTATTAACTTTTTGTTTAAAATTAATAGCTTTCTTCTCCATCAAACTAACCTTCAATTTATCAAAATGGTTATCTACAACACCCATAAACTCACTTTGGATAGCCTCTTTTTTATCAATAGGCACAAAACCAATTTTAAACCAATCACGCTGATACTGTTTTAATAT
>JAYEOD010000176.1:0-3633 GCA_034722575.1 Bacteroidota bacterium
ATCCGGTTATAATTTGTTTTTAATTTGCGGATGAAATTCTGCTACAAATATAACAACACTCTGCACCTCAACCTCAACCTCAACCTCAACCTCAACCTCAACCCTTGATTTGCATAAAAAAACAATTGCAACAACCATTTTTTTATAATCGATCGCATCTATATTTTTTATTATTGTTAATAACAAAAGCTTAAAGAACATTTTTTTTTTATAATTTTGATAAAAATTAAGAATATAAGGTATGCGTAAAAAGGTAGATTTTTTAGTAATAGGAAGTGGCATTGCAGGATTAAGCTATGCGCTAAAAGTTGCCGACCACGGAAAAGTGATCATTATCACAAAAAACATAGCTGAAGAAACAGCTACAAAATATGCTCAAGGCGGGATAGCTGCAGTAATGTGCTCTCCCGACACTTACGACAAACATATTAATGATACTATTATTGCAGGCGACAAAATTAATGATCGCGAAGTAGTAGAGTTAACAATAAAAGAGTCAACAGAAAGAGTAAAAGAATTAATTGGGTGGGGCACTGAATTCGATAAAACTAAAGATGGTAAATACTCTTTAGGGCGCGAAGGGGGACATTCGGAAAACAGGGTATTACATCATAAAGATAATACAGGACAAGAGATAGAGCGTGCTTTATATAAAAAAGCTTTAGAACATAAAAATATCGAAATACTAGAGAATCATTTCGCTATCGACTTAATTACTCAACACCATTTAGGAAAAAGAATAACACGACACTCGAACGACATCACATGTTTTGGAGCCTATGTAATGGATAAAGAGACACAAGAGGTGAAAACTATTTTGTCGAAGATAACAATGTTGGCAACCGGTGGAGCAGGAAACGTATATAAAATCACCACCAATCCTATTATTTCAACAGGCGATGGTATTGCAATGGTTTACAGAGCTAAAGGACAAATTGAAAATATGGAATTTATTCAATTTCATCCTACTGCGTTATATAATCCCTCGGAACAGCCTTCATACCTAATAACGGAAGCACTTCGAGGATTTGGAGCTATCTTAAAAACAAAAAATGGTGAAGAGTTTATGAAGCAGTACGACCCTCGCAAAAGCCTTGCTCCACGCGATATTGTAGCACGATCGATAGATAATGAGATGAAATTATCGGGAGAGGAATATGTTTATCTCGATTGCCGTCATCTTGACTCTAACGAACTCATCTATAGTTTTCCAAACATCTATGCAAAATGTCTTAGTATAGGGATAGACCTCACTAAAGAGATGATTCCGGTAGTTCCGGCTGCACATTACGTATGCGGAGGAATAAAAGTTGACAAAACAAGCAAAACTACTATTAACAACTTATATGCCTCAGGAGAATGCAGCTCTACCGGGCTTCACGGAGCAAACAGATTGGCATCTAATTCGCTTTTAGAAGCATTAGTCTTTTCGCATCGCGCAAGCATAACATCTATAAAAGAGTGTTTATCGATAAAATATTGTGACGAGATACCTAATTGGGATTCGGAGGGAACTACTCTAAACGAAGAGATGATTCTAATTACACAAAGCCACAAAGAACTACGCTCAATAATGAGTGATTATGTAGGTATTGTGCGTTCAGATTTACGCTTAAACAGGGCTTTAAGCCGACTATCAATAATATATAAGGAGACTGAAGAGCTGTTTGAGAAATCGATTGTAATACCCGAGATATGCGAATTAAGAAATTTAATTAACGTAGCATATCTAATAATTAAAATGGCAAAAAACAGAAAAGAGAGTCGCGGATTACATTTTTCTATAGATTATCCGAATCAATTAGACATTAAAAGTTAAAAATTTAAGAAGATGGCATTAATAAAAGAAGTACGAGGAATATCGCCACAACACGGCGAGAACTGCTATTTTGCAGAAAACGCAACAATAGTAGGTGAAGTAATAATGGGTAACGACTGCAGTGTTTGGTTTAATGCAGTAATAAGAGGTGATGTTCATTATATTAAGATGGGTAATAAAGTAAATGTGCAGGATGGCGCAATAATTCATGCTACATATAAAAAATCGCCTACCAACATTGGCAATTACATTTCTATAGCACACAATGCTATTGTACATGGCTGCACTATTAAAGACAATGTATTAATTGGCATGGGAGCCATTGTAATGGATGATGTTATTATTGAAAGCAACTCGATTATTGCTGCGGGTGCAATTGTAACAAAAGGAACCCACGTTGAATCGGGTTCGGTATATGCAGGTACTCCGGCAAAAAAAATAAAAGATATAGATAAAAATCTTAGTGAAGGAGAGATACAGAGAATAGCAAATAGCTATACAATGTATGCGGGATGGTATAATGAGTAATTATACCGGAAACAAAAAAAGCTCCGGAAATAAATTTCGGAGCTTTTTTTATTTTATAATTTTTTTATTCCTCAGTAATTCCAAGTTCTTTTTTAACAAGAGGCATCATATCTTCACCATTCTCATAAAAAAGGATACCACCCATAGAGATATCAAATACATAAGTAAAGCCGTTATCTTTAGACACTTTAGTAATAGCAGCTTGAGCTTTCTCTAACAAAGGATTAAAGAGTTCAGAACGTTTATTTTGAAAATCCTGCTCAATAGTTTTTTGAAAAGCTTGAATTCTTTGCTCCATCTCACGAATTTCAGTCTCTTTAGACTGACGAATTAAATCAGACATAGAAGCTGAATTTTCTTTATATCCTTCTACCTTACTTTGGTACTCAACATACATAGATTGCATTTGCGACTCTAATGATGTACGATAGTCCATCAATTTTTTTTCCAAGACGTCTTTTCCAGGCATAGACGATAATAATTTATTAGAATCGATATGTCCCAGTTTAACATTATTTTGCGCTCCGGCAAATCCTGCGCTTAATACTAACGCAATAACAAGAACTAATTTTGATAGTTGTTTCATTTTTTTATTGTTTATTTTACTAAAGACGCAAATATATTAAAAAACATTGTTTATATCTAATACACCCTGTTAAAAAATCTTAATACGAATAGCCCATATTTTCGAGTACCTCATCAGAGATGTCGTATTTAGGATCAGAGAAAAGAATTTTCACATTATCAGCTTTATCTAATACAAAGCCAAAACTTTTTTTCTGTGCGATCTCTTCAATAGCATTAAATATTTTTTCTTGGATAGGTTTAATCAATTCTTGGCGTTTTTTATACAGTTCTCCATTCTGTCCAAATTTTTCTTTTTGAATCTCTTTAACCTGCTTTTCTTTACGGATAATCTCTTCTTCTTTTTGTTGTTTCATATCCTCAGGCATTAAAACAGCATCTGCTTGATATTGTTTATAGAGCTGGTCTATTACTTGAAATTGCTTTTCAATCTCTCTTTGCCATTTTACAGATAGGTCGTCAAGTTGCTGTTGAGCATCGCTATATTCGGGAATATTTCCCAGGATATATTCTGAATCGACATAAGCAAATTTTTGTGCAAATGAGGTTGCTCCAAAAAGTATTAAGACTAAAGTTGTTGCAATAATTTTTTTCATACAGCCTTTTTCCATTAATTTTGTGTTCTAACGCTTCTTTCGCTTCTAACGCTTCTTGCGCTATTATACTTTCTGTTTATAAAAATGTCAACAGCTAAAGCAATT
>JAYEOD010000177.1:0-3622 GCA_034722575.1 Bacteroidota bacterium
AGACAATTCACGTTTTGTAAAAACCAAAATCACAATACCTACATATATCAATGAGCTAAGACTTATTTATAATGGAGCTAATGGTCCTAATATGGCTTTTATAGCAAATGATGTACTTGAGTATAGTTTTAATACAAAATTAAAATCTGTAAAATCATCAGATTGTGACTTAAGCGGTTTTACAACCTACTCTAAAGGTGGTTGGGGACAAAAGGCTCATGGAAACAATGTTGGAGCACTCAGAGACCAATATTTTGATCAGGTATATCCGAATGAGTTTGTAATAGGCGATCCTAACAATTACACTATTACATTCGATGCCTCTATAAATGTCAAAAATTATCTTCCGGGTGGTGGCTCTCCAAAAGTATTATCTAAAAGTTGGACAAATCCTAAGAAAAAGAAAAAACTGGGAAACATGGCCGATCAGATTATTGCTGCCCGTTTAAATGTTGATTATAACGAAGCCGGATTTTTAGGAAACAACCCGGATAACAAACTCGGAGAGTTGGTTTTTTTAGATGGCCCGTTTGAAAACATGTCGGTAAACGATTTCCTTGCCATGGCAGAAATTGCTTTAGGCGATGGTGGCCTCAATGGATATACTGTTAATGAGTACAAAAATGCAGCCGAAAATATCAACATGAGTTTCCACGAGGGAAACAATACCGGAATACTTACTTGTCCGAATGATGATGATGACGATGACGAACCATACATCGAAATATCGTCGATATGTGCTAATCCTGACGGTGTATTTACTATTATAAACAGCGGAGAAGATGATATGGACTCCTCTTATGATTACAGAGTTTATAAAAACAACACACTAATTTCTTCGGGAAATTATCAACTCGACATAAACGAAACACTTGATATAACAACTACAGGAGGACAATCGGATGTATTTAAAGTAGAAGTAGAAACTCCAAGAGGCGAAACCATTTTTAGCGAATTAACAGACTGTGGTAATGGAGGCAATATTAACGAACAGCTCCAAGGAACTCTTGCTTACGAAGATTTATGGCCGGGAAAGGGAGATTATGACTTTAACGATCTGATAATTGATTATGACTTTGAAATAACTAAAACAACACAAGAAATAGTTCAAAGCATCACTGCCACATTTAAGATAAAAGCTTTTGGTGCGTCTATGCATAATGGATTTGGATTTACTTTGCCAAATGTATTACCTAGCAATATTACATCCGTTACAGGATGCGATATCCAAAACACTACTGTATTTGATATGGCATCTAATGGAGTAGAAAATGGTCAAAGCAAAGCAACATTTATTATATTTGACGACGCTCGCAGAGTAATGCCACAAACAACACCGGGCATTGGCGTTAACACTCAACTACAATACGATTTTATTGAGCCGGTTACAGTAACTATAGTAATTAATTTCGCTTCTAATGTAATTACTTTCAGCGATCTGAATATCGGAGATTTTAATCCGTTTATTATAGTAAATACATTAATAAATGGAATACCGGGAGAGCGCGGCAAAGAGATTCATCTGCCAAACTACGAACCGTCTGACCTGTTTAACGAGAGCTTACTTGGCTCATTTGAAGACGACTCTGACGCTTCGGCTAACAGATACTTTGTAACAGAAAGTAATCTTCCATGGGCAATAAATATTGCAGAAGAATTTGATTGGGTAATAGAATTTCCGGATATTACTGATGCTTATCATAATTTTGCAGAATGGGCTGAAAGTAGCGGAATCAATTATCCCGACTGGTATAAAGACAATACAGGATACAGGAATGATGACATGATTTATCCAACACAAAAATAAAATAATAAAAAAAAGAGACCTTTTTACAAGGTCTCTTTTTTTTAAGAAGCTATACCGCCTAAATCATTATTTTTTAATCTTTTACACTTCCGGATTTACAATATATTGTGATTTCTTATTATTTTGCAACGCAATAGCATTATTAGCAGCAATTTTCGCCATAGTAGATCTTGTATCTAAAGAAGCACTACCAACATGTGGAGCAATAACAACATTATGTAAATCGGTTAAACCCGAATGCAATTCGGGTTCATTTTCAAATACATCCAATCCTGCACCGGCAATCCAATTCTGTTTTAAAGCCTTTACCAACATCTTTTCATTAACAACCGAACCACGTGCTGTATTAATTAAATAGGCTGTATCTTTCATCATTCGCAACTCCTTTTCGTCAATAAAATAATGCGTTTCGCTACTCAATGATACGTGCAGAGAAACAAAATCAGACTCTTTTAACAGCTCCTCTTTAGAAACCCTTTTTGCATTAAAATTTTTCTCCAGCTCTTTGTTTTCACTTCTGCTAAAATAAAGGATTTTCATATCGAAACCCGAGGCTCTTTTTGCCATAGCAGATCCAATTCTTCCACTACCAATTATCCCCAATGTTTTATGATGAATATCACCACCAAGCATCAACATTGGTGCCCAGCCTTCAAATTTACCTTGGCGAGTAAATTTATCGCCCTCTACTATTTTACGAGATACCGACATTAACAATGCCCATGCTAAATCGGCAGTAGTATCGGTAAGCACTCCGGGAGTATTTGTTACAAAAACATCTCTTTTTGTCGCTTCCGCAATGTCGATATTATTATATCCTGCAGCATAATTAGAGATGCCTTTCAGGTTTTTATTTGAGTTTATAACCTCTGCATCAATATTATCTGTAAGCATACTTAAAAGTATATCGCAACCATTCATATTTGCAATAATCTCTTGCTTACTTAGCATTCTATCCTCTTCATTCATACGCACTTCAAACTCATCGTTTAAACTCTTCAATCCTGCATCAGGAATTCTGCGTGTTATGTATATTTTTGGCTTTTGCTCCATATTATTATTTTTTTTGTTTTGATAAAAAATATTTTTTTATCTCACTCATTACAAAGGTATTCATTACTTCAGTGAAGAGAAAATCCATTTTAATTTAATTTCTGAAATTAAAACAAAAAAATCCCGAGATAAGTCATAAAGACCTAAACTCGGGATAATCACCATCTTCTCGCTACAAATATACAAAAATTATCGATATTTCTATCACTTTATTTTACAACCTAATATCCGCAAGTCACGGCGTAACTTCTTAATAATTTGCATTTTGTAACAATAACTAATCATCTTTTTCAAACTTAGTTACACCGTTACTATCAACAGATTAATTGGTTACTTACGAATTTATTTTACAATATTAATTTTTCGTGTAACTACAGTCTCTCCTGTAACAACCTTCACTAAATAAGTACCCTAGGGAAATCGCTTTTAAACTTGTAAAACTTTCGCTCTATATTTGTCGTTTAGAGTTCTTTGATATTTTAGTTGATTTTTCCCAATCAATAAGTGAAAGTGCAATTTTAGTTATTACATTAAAAATTATCCGTTTATTTTTAGACAGGATTTACATGATTAACATGATTTTTTATCCGTTTATAATTTTATGTTTCGGTCGGATGGAGCTCGCCATTATAATCATTGTCTGTGTATTAAAGATTTTAGTATGGCTCGGTTCATCCATTTATAATTTGTTTACCCTGATACCAGTGCATTAAGATTTCTATTTAACACAATGTTTTCTTTGTCGATTTGTTTATTCATTCA
>JAYEOD010000178.1:0-3614 GCA_034722575.1 Bacteroidota bacterium
TTCCTACAAGGATATTATTCTGCCACATAGCAGGGGGAAAATCCCCGGTAAAATCTTCTGTAAACGCAACATCACGAGAGTTTTGTTGATAATTCACAGGGAAAGAACACTCGTTCAGCGAACTTCCACTTTTTTGTTGCGCAAAAGAGGTTACTGACATCATCAGAACCATCATCAACGCAAGTAATTTTGTAAATTTTCTCATAAAAATTTTAATTTTTGATTAATAATTGGTTATTTAATACATCATAATTGTCTTTTTTAAACACAATTATTTCTATAATAATAGACACGAACAACAGTGTTAAACACCACTGTTCATAAGCATTTTGTTAAAAATGCTTTTAGTTAGACTCTATAATGACAACTCACCAAAGAAAAACCCTTATCAAAAAAAGGCGATTTCTTTAATAAATCTTCAATAAACAAACAACAGGGTTTTTACTCATAAAAACATGCTGTTATTCACTTACCCGATAAAGTTATTGGAATGCTCAAAAGTGAAGAAATATCAACTCTCGAATCTTGAAATTATCTATCTGCAAACACAATCTTTTGGACTTTTATCATCTCTTCCCCCGAAAAGACCTTGACAAAGTATATTCCATTAGATAAATGCCTGATATTAATTTGCCTAATTTTATGGTTATCGCAGCTAAATACTCTGCTACGAAAAACCTCATTACCTCCAATATCCAGCATGCTAATATAGAAATTTTCTTTTAAATTATCACTACTAATATTCAAGATACCAGAACATAATGTTGGGAAAATCTTTAACTTTTCCCTATTTACAACATCATTGTTAAATACAATTTCTTTTTTTCTTTGAATAATACCGACGCCTCCCGCAATACTATTCTCATGCGACAGCTCTATTACCGAAGAGTAAGCAATATCAAAACCGGCTTTTTCGTACATTATTTTATAAAAACCGTAAGGCAAATCTTTAAAAAAGAACTCTCCATACGAATCAGAGGTAGTCCAATCTAATAAAATTCCACTTGTATCGCACAAAAATACCGGACTACGAGAAATCACATCATCATCTTCAGTTAACACAGTACCATTTATCTCGCCCTGCCCAATAGGCAAAAAATATTTTTTCTTTACCAGATCAATATCGATATCATAAATATCATCGCTAACATTAAGCAGATAAGCGTCTTTCCAATGTATTTTATTTACATAATAGGTAGGGAAATAATGACGCAATCCCATCCACGGAATTACATACAAATAGTAATCGCCTTTTATTACATTATCAATTTCAAACACCTCTTCATCCTCAACACTAATTAAAATTTGAGCTTTATACGAGCTATCTTTATTAATCAGATATAAAAAGGCTCTGCTCTGCTCTTCTACACCATGAATTTTTCCACTAACAGAATAAGTCGATTGTACTTTTAACAACATAGTATCAGAGACACACCCACAATTCGAAAACGCTTGTAAAACCAATTTCACCTCAGCATTTTCATGATCGAGAAATCCGGGAAAATAAATAGGATTAACAATAGAACTATCGCTAAAACTACCATCACCAAGCGTAGTCCACCTAGTACTATCATAATAATTTGCAGTTGCGCTTAAAATAGTTAATACCGAATCGTACAGAATAAACTCATCGCTACCGGCATACACTTCAGGAGCCGGAAGAATGCATATCACCGTAGTATCCGAAAATTCAACCCCATCCTCATACAATTTCAAAATAGCAAGTATGTCGTCATTGCCAACATCGTCTTCATTAGGAAGATAAATAGTCTCCACAATATCCTCTTCCGAAAACTCTCCCTGTCCGGTAGTCATCCATTTTACAGAATCGTAAACCGGTGCGGTAGCATCATACATCACAATTGGTTCTCCCTCACAAACCTTATAATCGTATCCGGCAAACGGAATTAAATCAGCCTCTTTAAACCAACTCTCGTGCATTTCGTGTTGGTCATAAACACCATCTGCTTCACTATCGCAAGCAGTAACAAAAATATTTTTCGAGATATCGTAACCAACTAACTTTATTTCATTATCATAAGCAACTAAAGTATCGGAAAAACCAAACACACCCAAGGACTCATAATAGATACGATAACTTGTCACCTTAGGATTTTCCGAATCCATCCATCGCACAACAACAGTATCGCCAACAAGTTGCTTTGTAACATTCTCAGGCTCCTCAACACAATCAACAGCCGAATGAAAAACAAATGGAACATAATCAACAAAACCCAATTCACTGTTGTCGGATCTGTGATAAACCATTTGCTCTATAACAGAACCATTATAGGTTCCCCAATAACAATTTATAGCCGACTGGTCGCGATCTGAATTATTATAAAAACTTACTCCTCCTCCACGATTCAGAATATCATTTCCATCAAAATTCCCCTGACAACCGGCATTAACAACTATCGCTCCCTCGCTATTCGCATCAAAAATATTGGCTGTAATATTATTCTCCTCAGAAACATTTTGCACATCGCGTTTACACAACTCAATTCCAACACTGTTTTCTAAAATCCGGTTTGCCATAACATCATTCCATTTAGACGCTTTCAACAAAACCCCCAAACCATTATTTATCAGGATATTATTATTAATTTCGTTTTGTACAGAACGGTTAACTACTAACGCATTATTATTACTAACAAAAGTATTTTTAACTATATGACTACCCGTAGAAAAATTCACCCTAACACCATCGCCATTATTATACAAATAATTACCCACAAGCCATTGCTCCCTCATATTCGAACCTCCGGTTATATAAACACCGTTTTTACAATCAGAAATATGATTATCAATTATCCTTGTATTCCGAAAATTACTATTTTCATCACCAAACACAAAAACACCCACTTCACTATATCCGGAAACAACATTATTCTCTATTAAATTATATGTCGCATTCGAAGAACTCAAGTAAATACAATAGTCTCCATTATTAAAAGTATTATTAACAATAACAGAAGAGTCGCTCTCCGACACACGTATTCCTGAAAAACTATTATCAATATTACAGTTACTTACCTCAATACTATTCCTCGATTTAACACTCAATACAATATTAGCATTCGTAAAATCGCAATATCTAAACAAAATACTTTTTTCGGGATATTCAAAACCATGCTCGGTAAGCACAGTTACACCAAGCCAGTTATTCTGACCATTACTCGAAACAAAAGAGATACGCTGTTGTGGATTACCAACCGCCTGCATCTCTCCATATACTTTAATACTAAATTCGTTTTCGAATTGCAGCTCAACACCGGGCTCTATGGTTAGAGTATATTCCTGCGGAACAACAACATTATCGGTAATAATATAAGGCGAATCATCAAAATACAATGTAGTATCCTGAAACAACGTACCACTAAAATAGGTTTGCCCTAACAATAATGTGGAGACATTTATCAGTAAAAACAACAATATATATTTTAGATAAAAACGCATTTTAGTGTGTTTATGCTTTTTCTATTTTAAAAATCTATCTGAAACCCAATGTGCAAACCAAACGTATCCCAACTTTTCTTTACAGGATAACTATCCGGAAAGAGGTTTATTAGTCCGGTACGATAATTCACACCGGATATTACACTATATCCATT
>JAYEOD010000179.1:0-3580 GCA_034722575.1 Bacteroidota bacterium
TACAACAACTCTTGCATTTGGATCATTTGGATCGAAAGTACACGTCCTTTCATATGCTTTAAAATGAGTGGAAGAAATTCTGTAAACAATAATCCCTTTACTTGGTGATGGAGCTGTTAGATAAACCCAACCTCCAATGGTATTTAATTCAATGTACTCAGTATTATCAGGGTATATAGTAACATTAATATTGGCATAAGGAATATCTTTATAACTCTCCTCTTTTACGCATGAGGTAAGTAATAGTAGTGTAATAAGTAATATGTTAAGCTTTTTTACTTTCATGTTAAGTATATATGCTATAATTTGTTTAGCTGTTTTAGTAACTCTACAAAAGTATAATTATTACATTTGTCCCCTATTAAATAATATTGTTTTTTTTTATTATAATTGCATGATATAATCATATCATAAAAAAACTCATTTATGTTAAGTCGTTTTAGATCCGTAGTATTTTTTGCGTTGATGATATTATTGATGATAAGTGCTTTTGGTTGTAGTACTTTTTCAGCTAATTCAAAGCAGCGAAAGGCTGAAAAAGTGATGATAAAGCATGAACGGGAGAATGTTATCGAAAAAGAGCGTCTTAGTAAAGAGCATTTTAAGCGGCAAAGTGAACGTTCGAAAAATGAGATGAGAAGATTGAAAAAAAAGGCGAAAAAAATTAATAGAGATCGAAAGTCGGATAAATTTTTTTTATGGCGTTGGTTAGGAATGTGATGTGTGATAAAAACTTTTTTTCACAAAAAAAGTTAACTGTTTTGCAACTATATCAACAGAAGCTTTGTCAATGGTTATATCTGAATAGTTATAGGTAGGGTATTGTATTGTGAAATTTAGTACATTTATTTTTTTAAATATATAAATATGGAGGATTATATTGTACTGATTTTAGGCTTGATATGGGGTGGTGTAACGCTGTATAAGAAGAGTCTAGGGAAATCTGCAAACACTTTAACCGATAAGAAAGGTGATGCAAAACCAAAGAAAAGCCTTTTTGAAGAGTTTTTTGAGGAGAAATTTGCAGAGCATAATTATTCTGATGAATTTCGTGATGATAGTAATGTAAAAGAAGAGACGTTTTCCGGCGAAAATAAGCCGGAGAATGATTATAATAATATTATTAACCGACAACAGAAGAGAAAAGAAAATGATGAAATAATTAATAAAAGATTAAAATCGAATTTAAAATTATATGAAGAAGAGCAGGATTATGAAGAAGAGCATTGGTTCAATCTTCGTGATGCTGTTGTGTATTCAGAGATAATGAACAAACCAGATTATTAGAAATCGAGTAAAAAAATATTATTGATTTGTTCCTCCAAAAGTTGGAGGATATTGTATTTTTTTTAATATTTTTACGCGACTTTTAATGAATATCTAACATAAAACTATAAAAAATATGTTGAGAAATCTACTTTTGACAATTGGGGTGATACTGACAACGAGTTTGTTTGTGTTCTCTCAATCGGGATCTTTAAAGGGTAAGATTGTCGATAAAGACACTAAAGAGCCTATCCCGTTTGCTAATATTATTATTGAATATGGAGGTGCGCAGCAAGGCGGTGCTACTTCCGATTTTGATGGTAATTATAGTATTAAACCTATTAACCCCGGTTCGTATTCTGTAAAGACTACTTACGTTGGTTATAGAGCAGTACAAGTTAATGATGTACTGATTAGTTCAGATAAAATAACATTCCTCGATTTGGAGCTGCCTTCTACTGCTACAAGTCTTGAAGAGGTTGTTATTTCTTCTTACAAAGTGCCTCTTATTAGTAAGGATAAAACTTCTAGTGGTGGTACTGTAACAGCTGAGGAGATTGAAAAAATGCCTAATAAATCTGTTGGTGCTATTGCAACTACAGTGGGTGGTGTTTTTTCTGAAGATGGCGGTGCAGCGAGTATTCGTGGTCAGCGTTCCGGAGGTACTGTTTATTATATCGATGGTATAAAAGTTCAGGGGTCTGCAAACCTTCCTGAATCAGCTATCGATCAGGTAACTGTTGTACTTGGTGGTGTGCCTGCAAAGTATGGCGATGCTACCGGTGGTATTATTAATATTGTCACTAAAGGTCCTTCACGAAAATTTGGTGCCGGTGTTGAAGCTCAGTCTTCTGAGTTTTTAGATGACTTTGGTTATAACCGTGTTGGTTTTAATATGAATGGTCCCTTAATTAAAAGTAAGGATAAGAGCAGTTCAACTTCTCTTTTAGGATATTTTGTTGCCGGTGATGTGGTTTATAAAAAAGATGGTCGCCCTACAAGTACCGGAGTTTATAAATTAAAAGATGATGTTTTGGCTGAGCTTAGTGCTAATCCTTTACGTCCTACCGGTATGGGGCAAGGAACTTATCGTAATTCACAGTTTTTGCGTAGCGATGATTTTGAACATATGGATGCTACTCAAAATACTAGCAATCTTTCTGTTAACTTGTCGGGTAAAATTGATGTGAAAACATCTCCTACTGTGAATCTTACTTTTGGAGGTTCTTTTAACTATTACGACGGAAACAGTTTTAGTTACAACAACTCGTTGATGAATTATGATAATAACTCTCAAGTTATTAATAATACATGGCGTGTTTTTGGTCGTTTCTCTCAACGATTCCCTACAGCAAAAGGTAGCAATGCTTTAATTAAGAATGCTTATTATACTGTACAGGCTGACTATTCGAGATATACTAATATTGTTCAAGATCCTAATCATAAAGATGATCTTTTAAAATACGGTTATATTGGTAAATTTAAGACTTATAAGCGTAAAAATTATAATTATCATTACGATTCTGTATCCGGTGTGATGGCATATCATATGGATAACTGGGCAGATACATTGGTCTCTTTCGAAGGTTCTAATATAAACCCTGCTCTTTCTGCTTATACAGAACAATATTATACGTTCTACGATGAGAACGAAGGTAACTACGATAAAACAGATAATATTATTGCAGGTGGTGGTTTGCTAAATAGTATGTCTCCGGGTAATGCTTATAGTTTATATACTAATCCCGGTGTTATACAATCTGATTGGGAGTCGTATGATTATAGACACTACGAAAGCGACCAGTTAGGAATTAACTTTAATGTTTCTGCTGATGTTGGTAATCACGAATTGAAGTTTGGTTTAATGTATGAGCAAAAATCAGAACGTTATTATGCATATAAGGCTGCTAGTATGTGGCAGTTAATGCGCGATCTTACAAACTCACATATACAACAGTTAGACCTTACTGATCCTGAACTTGTTTATCTTAATGGACAGTTTATGGATACAGTAAATTATCATAGATTATATGATGGTGCTTCGCAAAGTACTTTTGATGAGAATATACGTAAGTCTCTTGGTTTAGCAATTAATGGTACTGAATGGATTGATATTGATTCATACGATATGAACGATCATTCTATTAACTATTACGATGAACAGGGTAATGTTCATACAGCTACTTTAGCTAACGCTCTTGATATTGATATGTTTAGTGCTGATGAATTATTAAATTCAGGTGGATTTAATTCATATTATTTTGGATATGACTATTTAGGGGAGAAAAATTCTAATAAGCCGGGTTTAGACGAT
>JAYEOD010000180.1:0-3565 GCA_034722575.1 Bacteroidota bacterium
GCATAAGTTCGACCGGGTGATCTTCGAACAAGTTCTCAGCTTCCCGGTCTCTCTAATGCTTCGCTGCGAGCTGAATAACATTTTTCTGAATGCCAATCCAACTCATTACTTACCTTTACCAATACAGCTGCAAACCTTGAAGGTTTATCGAAATCCTGTTGGCTGTTAACTCATATAATCATTCTCGTGTGTGTTAAAAATTATTTAACATGGGCGTTTCATCCGGTAATTTTTTTTAGACAGGATTTACATGATTAACATGTTTTTATCCGTTTATAATTTTTTCCATCTAATTAATCTAATTTTTTTGATCCGATGAAACATTCATGACAATAAATTTTCACACACACGAGAATGATTATAGTATGAATGTTCCATTCGACCAATTAAAAACAAATTATAAACGGATGAAACGAGCCATACTAAAACCTTTAATACACACGACAATGATTATAATGGCGACTTCCATCCGACCGAAATATAAAATTATAAACGGATGAAATGGATTATGTTATATTTTACTCATTCAATCAACCAACCGCACCAAAGGTGCTACAATCAACCATTCATTCAATCAACCAATCGCACCAAAGGTGCTACAATCAAGCATTCATTCAATCATTCAATCATTCATTCAATCAACCAATCGCACCAAAGGTGCTACAATCAAGCATTCATTCAATCATTCAATCATTCAACCATTCAACCATTCAATAATCGCACCGAAGCAGTACATCAATGCAAATTTACAATTTTTGCGGCTTCATTTATATAAGAATGTTCTTATTTTTGCAACAAAATGGCAATAACACACTAAATGAAGATAACTTTTTTATTAAACGGGAAGACTGACAAAAAATATGTAGAAGAGGGTATTAATATCTTTGACAAAAGAATAAAGCGATATCTCCCTTTTCAAATCATCACTATTCCTGCATTAAAAAACACAAAAAGCCTCTCTCCCCATCAGCAAAAAGAGAAAGAGTCTGAATTAATGTTAAAACATTTTAATGCCGGCGATCACATTATTTTACTCGACGAAAAAGGAAAAGAGTATTCCTCAATACAATTTGCCGACAGCATTCAAAAACAGATGAATTCAGGAATAAAAAATCTTGTTTTTGTAGTTGGCGGACCATATGGATTTTCTGATACAATAAAACAAAAAGCTAATGGAAAAATTTCTCTTTCGAGGATGACGTTTTCACATCAGCTAATAAGAGTAATATTTATGGAACAGCTGTATCGCGCCATGACAATATTAAAAAACGAACCATATCATAACGAATAAAAATAATATTTTGGAAAAACAGATACTTGTATTCGCCACTAACAACAAACACAAACTAGAAGAACTTAACAATGCTATTGGAGATTCTTTTATAATAAAAAGTCTGAAAGAGATAGGTTTCGACGGAGATATTGAAGAGCCTTTCGAGACATTAGAAGAGAATGCGCTAGCCAAATCATCGTTTATACATAAAAAATATAACGTAAATTGTTTTGCCGATGATACAGGATTAGAGATATCGGCTCTTAACGGAAAACCGGGTGTTTATTCGGCGCGCTATGCAGGAGAAGCGTGTAGCTTTGAAGACAATATGAAAAAGGTTCTTAAAAACATGAAAGGAAAAGAAGACCGCTCTGCAAGATTCCGCACAGTTATTTCATTAATTCTCGACAACAAAGAGTATTCGTTCTCCGGCACTGTTGAAGGAGAAATTCTAAAAACAAAACATGGCGAAGAGGGTTTTGGATACGACCCGATTTTTCGTCCTAATGGTTATAAAGAATCATTTGCTCAGATGCCATTATCGCTAAAAAACAAAATCTCGCATCGCGGCAAAGCAGTAAAAAAAATGATTGAATGGTTGAGTGAAGATTGGGATTGATTGATTGATTGATTGGGTGATTGATTGGGTGAATGATTGGGTGATTGGGTGATTGATTGATTGAGGTTGAGATTTCCTCCTTGGCTTTGGCTTCGGAGGACAAGGATGATTGAGATTAAAACACCTTGAAGGTTTTTGAAACCTTCAAGGTATAAATAAAATACAATACTATAATTATTTCAAAGCTTCAACAAGCAACTCGTCATATACCTGTGCTTCGGTTAATCCGGCTTCTCTGATTTGTTGTGGTATAATACTGGCAGCACTGAGTCCGGGAACTGTATTTACCTCTAAAAAATAGAGTGTCTCATCGCAAAAGATATAATCAAACCGAACTACTCCTCTACAATTAAACTCATTATATAAATATTCCGACAACTGCTGACACTCTTTTGTATTTTCATCGGTAATACGTGCCGGAGTAATTTCGTCCGATAACCCTTTGTACTTAGCCTCGTAATCAAAAAACTCTGTTTTGCTCACAATTTCGGTAACCGGAAGCGAAATTATTTTACCATTAGTCTTATACACACCACACCCAAGTTCTGTACCATCCAAAAACTCCTCTATTAATATCTCATCATCTTCGGCAAAAGCTATTTTTATTGCAGCATCAATATCTGTAATACTATTTACTTTAGAGATGCCAACACTCGATCCACCTTTATTAGGTTTCACAAAACATGGCAACCCAACAGCGTCAACAATTTTTTCAGCATCCCATTTACTATCCACACCATAAAACAGAGTTTTAGCGACGGATACCCCTAAAGTTTTTGCCACGTGTTTTGTAAAATTCTTTTTAAAAGTAAGAGCAGAAGTAAACAAATCGCACGATGTATAAGGCAGTCCCAACATATCGAAATAGCCCTGTAATTTACCATCTTCGCCGGGTGTGCCGTGAATTAATATAAAAGCTACATCAAAAGCTATCTTTTCGTTTTCTATTGTAACAGAAAAATCATTTTTATCAACAGTTATTTTATTACCCTCATCATCAATAAAGTGCCAGTCGAGTCCTTTCATATGAATAAAAAACACATCATATTTATCCTTATCGAGATGTCCTTTAACAGATTCAGCACTACTTAACGACACTTCATACTCTCCTGAGTCACCTCCCGCAATTAAAGCTACCTTTACCTTCATACTTCCTTTTGTGTTTTTTTAATTTTATAGATCAAAATTAGAATAATATTTTGTTTTTGACAGGATTTATTTTTTTTGACAGGATTTACAGGATTCACAGGATTTTGTTTTACAAGGGTATTTTTTTGACAGGATTTACATGATTAACACGATTTTTCATCGAATTGATCTAATTAAACTAATTTTTTTTGACAGGATTAACATGATTAACATGATTGATTGAGTCTGATCTGCTACTCCTAACTGTTTATAATGAGATTTCTCCCTGTCGGTTGAAACGGCGGGGCGTTAATAAAAACATAATTGATTTTTCTTTTTGTTTTTTTCAAAAACATATGTTCTTTTGCCTTGACGCAAAAGAACCAAAAAGTCAAGGCTTACATAAAAATATTATTCTTCTCTTTGCAAAGCATAATATCAAATACGTGTTAAAATGATCGATAAAAAAATTGAATTATTTTTTTCTTATTCGCGTTTAAAAATCATTCCATAGCCTTAGCTACGTAATTATTTTTAAACAAAGA
>JAYEOD010000181.1:0-3562 GCA_034722575.1 Bacteroidota bacterium
AAAACCTTTTCCTTTAGTAGGTATAAAAAATCAGAAGAAATGAAGCATAAAAATTCAGTAATTGTATTACTAAAGTTTCCCATAAGATAAATAATTGATTATCAATTGGTAAAATTTAACAAAAGTAGTGGTTATTTCATATTAAATAGCTATATTTAAATTAGTTACAAACAAAACAACTGATTTAAACAAAAGCCACTACTTATGTCATCAAAAGTAATCAATTTAAACGAGTTAAAGCCTATTTTAATTGACAAAACAAAAACAGACGAGGGGATACTCCATTTTCTTTCAACATTCAAAATTCATCATTTATTAAAGCCATTTAATACTGCAAAAACGAAAGGGATAAGTGTTTCCACACTATTGTATTCTTTGATTATATTTAGACTTCGAGGTCATAGTATACATAATGTACAAAATCATCATATGAACTTTCTTCCTAAAATTGATGATAATTCTTTTTATAGATTGATGAATAATTCTTTTATGAACTGGCGAAAACTATTAATGGCTTTTTCTAAGCAGTTTAATGTCAAGACAAAAGAGAAAGGGGTATCTACAAAATCCACCACATGTTTTGTTTTAGATGATACCGACATTGAAAAAACAGGAAAAACGATTGAGTTTATTGGTCGTATATTTAACCATGTAACAAAATTACATCCTCTTGGATTTAAGATGTTATTACTTGCATATTGGGACGGCAAAAGTTTAATTCCAGTGGATTTTTCAAAGCATAGAGAAAAAGGGAAAAAAGGAAACTTTGGCATGAAAAAAAAAGGAACTAAAATCCAGATTTAGTAAAAAACGCCTACTCAAATCATCTTCCATCAAGAGAGTTAAAGAATTGGATATCAATAAGAATAAAAATGCCATAGCCATGATTAAGCGAGCTGTAAAAAATGGACATTATGCATCTTATGTATTAATGGACAGTTGGTTTGTTAACGATTATGTAATTAAAAGTATTCGCTCAATAAAGAATGGAGCAATGCATATACTTGGAATGTGTAAGGTTGACAACAGAAAATATATTTATAATAAAACAGAGCTTAATGCTCATCAATTAATATTGAAACTTGAGCGCAAAAATGGAAGATACTCAAGAAAATTTAAGTCTCATTATATTTCAGTAGTAGTGGATTATAAAGGACAGCCGGTTCGTCTCTTCTTCATAAAATATCAAGGTTCTAAAAGATGGTTATTGCTACTTACTAGTGATTTATCCTTGATGTTTACTAAAGCCATAGAGCTTTATCAAATACGTTGGTCTATAGAGGTTTTGTTTAAAGAGTGTAAGCAGTATTTACAATTGGGACGTAGTCAGAATACCGATTTTGACGGTCAGATTGCTGACACAACTTTAGTTCTTATTACTTATACAATTTTAGATTTGCAAAAACGTTTTGAATCATACGAAACAATGGGCGTATTGTTTCGGGAAATACAAACGGATTTGCTTGAATTAACACTTTGGGAACGTTTGATACGCCAGATATTTAAAATGATAATGAATCTTTTTGAAGTGTTAGACATTGCTCCAGAAGAGGTAATGACCAAGCTTATTAGAAACGATGGGACAAGTAAGAAACTTATGCTTATATTATCGGTATTAGATAATGATAATTGGCAAAATCAGGGTGAAAATGACAGGGCGCTTGGAATAGCTTCATAATTAATAGATTAGAGACTACGTCACTATATTGTGTGAATTAAATCATTCCTAATAACACTGCATTTGAGACGTGGGAAACTTTAGTTAATTACTATTGCCGGTTTTATTGTTGCAACATTTGTAAATTATTTGCTTAGTATAAAATTTGTTTTCACATCCGGTGCTCGATTTATGCGTTTTACCGAAATATTGATGGTGTATTTGGTCTCTTCAGTCGGACTGGTGGTGCATATTGTTACTCTGTACACATTAATCGATTTTCTTCAATTTGATAAGATGATTTCTAAAATAATGGCTATTGGTTGTGCTTTTGCATTTAACTTTGTATTAAGGAAGTTTTTTGTCTTTAAAACAAAGAAAATTTAATTTATCACGAAAATTGTTGGCGTGGGTGATATTTTAAAATTGTTGTTAAGGCGTATTGGTAAATTAATTTTATTATTACGGTAACCGTTTAAATAATATGCTGCTTTAACTTTATATTTTTTATCGAGCGTAATAGTCTCTTTTTTAAAATTGTTGTGGTTTAAAGGCACCCAAGCAATAATAAACTTTTCTCCGGTATTATCTGTAAATAGGTATATCCATGCTTGGTCATTTTCGCTAATGATTTTTGTTAATGTTGCATCGCCAGCAAATTGCATTAACTGTTGCAGGGCAAAAAAGCTTCTTTTCTTTTTCATTTCATGCTTTGGCGATGTTAACAGTCCCGATCGTGTAAACTGAAACGATGATTTGTCTTCATCGGCAAAGAAAAACCAATACATTTTTTCTATTCCCAATCTATATAACATCAGTAACGAGCGTACTGCATAAACAGCTTGTGCGTCTTCGCTAACACATTCGTTGTGCGAGCAATCGCTCTCTTTTGTCGAACAATCCCATCCATATTCTGTTAAATAAATCGGTTTGCCGGCAAGGTATTTATCGCGATAATTTATTATGCCTAATATTCTGCGTAGCCCCGATTCCGGATGCTCGGGGAAGGTGGCGTATCTCTCTCCTTCTTTATTGTATGCGTACGGATAAATATGTGTGTTTATGCCGTCAATAAGATTTAATTCTGTTTGCGTAAGCCGATTTGTTATATTGTTATTTAATTCCGGTTGGTCGATAGCCACGTCTAATGCACACGAAAATATTTTCATCGATGGGTCGGATGATTTTATTCCATTTGCCATGCCTTGCAATATCTCGCGATAAATTTTTATAGAATATCCCCATGGCTCATTGCCAATTTCTATCTCTTTTACTGTATTGTTTCCAAATTTCCCGAAGTATTGGGCAAAAGCTTGCCCATATTGAAATGCCGATTTGTAAGGGGTTTTCCAACTGCTATCGCTAAATACATTCGAGAATTGTATCGATGCTATAATATCAAATCCATTTTTCCTTAACGGGATGTATTCTCTATTCCAGTTAAGCCAGTTCTGATTCAGGCTGCCGCTATTCATGTTTTTATAATCGGGTTTTATGTCGGGTGCCGCCACATCCCAATCCATATTATGATAATAGCGCAAATTTTTAGTGATATCCGTAAAGATAAAAGGAGCTTTGTCTGTAGCAATTTTATCGGCGTGTTTTTGTGAGCCCCATCCCCAAAAACCATTTATCCCAAAGCTCTCTTTTAAGGTTTGCTGTGGCTGATGAAATGTTGGAAAATCCCCGAAAGGGCCGCTTTTATCATAGGTCTTTATCTCCCACAAAAAAGCTTTCGAGTAGGGCTTGTTATTTAATTCGTAGGTTAATTTTAAATACCTTAGTCTTTTATTTTTTTTTAAACGAGTAGTAACAGGATTCAAAGCTTTTGGGTTTAGCTCTGAGAGTTTTTCCCAACTGCCTCTTTCTGGTTTGCCGTACAAAGTAAGTTTCGTGATGTTTTCG
>JAYEOD010000182.1:0-3540 GCA_034722575.1 Bacteroidota bacterium
ACGGAGACTAATATAAGACTTATATCCTTTCAGAAGGAAAGGGAGATTTTTTCTCTCTTTCTTCTGAAAAAATATTTTTCTTTTTGTTAGTTCTCCAAAAAGTTGCATTTACTACTTGAATTTAAGTTTTCTTATCACTTCGCAACACATATTATTCAATACAGAAATACAATAGGTTGTGATTTTTGCCTTTCCTGAAAAATTCCGCATAATAATCTTTTGTTTTAAAAGGAATTTTTCCACAATAAACATCTGAGTATCTTCTTTTTCTCTACTTGGGATAACTCCTTTATCAACATATCTATTTACTACTTTTGCAGATATAAACAAAAGTTCATTTTCGGATATAAACATTAATATTTTTTTAATATTAAACATCAAAAACAATACTTTTTAAATAAAAACCTTACTACTATTTAAGTAATTACAATACCCTCATTTATCATATTAATTACGTTCAAATATTTATTTTAATGTTTTATAGTGCGACGCTTAACATTTTTTATAAAAATCACAGTGACGGTATTCATCAATTTTCTTTTTTTCCCTCATTTAATAATCGTATTTTTACGGCTTGCAAAAATATTTTACATGAAAAAAAGGTGGGCATTAAAAGAACAAGGCGATGAAGAGACTATTCAACACCTGACAAAAAAATTAGGCATAAACGTTTCTTTAACAGGACTACTAGCTCAACGAGGGATAAAAACCTTTGATGAATCTAAGCATTTCTTCCGACCTGAATTATCACATCTTCACTCTCCTTTTTTAATGAAAGATATGCACGAAGCAATTATCAGAATTGGAAATGCCATAGAGAGAGAAGAAAAAATTCTTATTTATGGTGATTATGATGTTGATGGCACTACGGCAGTTGCATTACTTTACACTTTTTTCAACAGTTTTTACAAAAACCTAGACTTTTACATACCAGACAGGTATGATGAAGGGTATGGCATTTCGTATAAAGGAATAGATTTTGCAGCAAAAAATGATTTTAAATTAGTAATTGCTGTTGACTGCGGAATAAAGGCAGTAGAAAAGATAGATTACGCCAAAGAGAAAGGGGTTGATTTTATTATTGCCGATCACCACAGACCCGGAGACACAATACCGGCAGCCAGTGCTGTATTAGATCCAAAACGTACAGATTGCAACTATCCTTTTGATGAACTTTCCGGATGCGGTGTTGCTTTTAAAATTATTCAAGCTTACGCAGAAAAGAGTCATATTCCATTTCATGAGTTAGAAAAATATCTTGATTTAGTAGTAGTAAGTATTGCAGCAGATGTTGTTCCTTTAACCGGCGAAAACAGAACACTTGCTTTTTATGGGCTAAAATCAATAAATACAAATCCACGACCGGGGTTTGAGGCTATATTAAAATACAGTAACGTAATAAAAAAAGGGAATAATCCGAGAGCTAAGAACAACTATATTTTCAATCGCGAATTAACAATATCTGATTTAATTTTTTTAATTGGACCACGCATTAACGCTGCCGGAAGAATTAAAAGCGGGAAAAATTCTGTAGAGCTTTTAATTTGTGATGAGATGAATGAGGCTACAGAAATAGGAGAACAAATAAACGATCTAAATATTGAGAGAAGAGCTCTGGACGCCACCGCTACAGAAGAAGCTTTAGAGAAAATATCAAATAATCCTGATAAGAAAAATAATAGTACAACAGTAGTTTATGATCCTAGTTGGCACAAAGGAATAGTAGGAATTGTTGCTTCGCGCTTAATAGAGAGTTATTATCGCCCAACAATTGTTTTCACAAAGTCTAACGGATTAATTACCGGTTCTGCTCGTTCGGTAAAAGCATTTGATATTTATGATGCTATAGATGAATGTAGCGATTTACTAGAACATTTTGGTGGTCACAAATACGCAGCAGGACTCTCTATAAAACCGGAAAACATAGAGCTTTTCTCCAAGCGTTTTGAAAAAGTTGTTAGCAGAACAATTACAGAAGAGATGAAGATTCCTGAAATTGAAATTGATTACGATTTGCCATTAAAAGATATCACCACTAGATTTTACAGAATATTACGTCAATTTGCCCCATTTGGACCTAACAACACCAAACCAATTTTTAGAACGCAAGGAGTTATAGATACCGGATACGCGCGCATTGTTGGCAAAAACCATCTTAAAATAACCGTAATACACCCAAAAATTTCCGGTTTTCCGGTTGATGCAATTGCATTTCAGCAAGGTGATATGCTAGACTACATTAAAGAAGGAAACCAATTTGATATCAGTTACACCATAGAAGAGAACGAATGGAATGGCAATGTAAACCTACAGCTAAACATCAAGGATATTAAAAGATCAATTACATAATTGGGAAATTAGAAATAACCCTTACAAGCAACACAACACCAAATATCATAAGCAACACTCCCGTCAAACGATTGATCCAAAAAATATAACGAGGGCGCAAAAAGTTCTTTATTTTATATCCTATATAACATTTTAACAGATCGCCTGAAAAGACTGTAAAAATAGTTCCACTAAAAAACACCAATACAAAGCTCAATAAATCATTACTATGCGAATGAGTGGATACAATACCCATAGCCGCTATCCAAAAAAGAAAAATAAAAGGGTTAAGTAAATTCAAAAAGAAACCTTGCGTAAGTAATGATAAAGGAGTTGGTGCCTTTGGTGTTTTATACCTCGGACTTCTACGCCGTAATATCTCAGGTTTTTTCATAAAGGTAACCCCTCCAAACACTATTAAAATAGCACCTCCTACTAATCCGATATACAAATTACTATCAGAACCACTTAAAAAGCTTTCTGCTCCAACATATGCTATAGCAATAAACGAGATATCGCTAATTAAAATCCCTAACGAAAACAACAAACCTGCTCTAAACCCTCTATCTATCCCGGTTTGAATTACAGCAAAAAATGCCGGGCCAAAAGAGAACGCCAACAGCAATCCCAACGCCACACCTTCAAGAAAAACACTAATCATAAAACTCTATTTTTCACTTAAATACTCTTCCCACTCCTTTAACTTCTCACCACTAAGCACACGGGGAAATTTATTCTGTGCGCCTTCTCTTCCTTGTTGTTTCATATAATTATAAAACACTTTTAAAGGATATACCTCAACAATAACATCTTTTATTGCAGCAATTCTTTCAACACGATAATCATCGTTTAATTTCTTTAAACTATTATCTATCTGTTTTTTTACCGCCTCTACATCTAATTCGTCGTCACACGCAAGAAACCATTTATGAGCAAACATATTATCATATTTCACAGCAGCAACAGTAAACTCCCGAATCTCTATTTGCATTTTATCACTCAACAATTCGACAGCTCTATTCATATTATCCTGCGACAAATGTTCTCCACAATTATTCAAAAAAGATTTTGTTCTTCCTGTAATAATTATTTCATATTTCTCAATATCAACAAATTTAATAGTGTCGCCAATCAAATAACGCCACGCTCCACTAACCGTAGATATTAGAATAGCGTACTCTTTACCCTCTTCTACTTCATTAATACCAATAA
>JAYEOD010000183.1:0-3539 GCA_034722575.1 Bacteroidota bacterium
CTATATTTGTCATGGAAAAATTATTGTTTAACCCAGACGTTGCATTTGTAACTTGAATTCAGCGATAATTACTTTTTCGATTTTAAAAAACTATATATTATTTTTAGCAGTTTATTTTGTTGAATTGGTTTAGATATATAATTATCAAAACCTTCGGCAAGTAATTTTTCCTTATCGCCTTTCATAGCATATGCTGTTTGAGCAATAAAGGGAATAGTTTTGTATTCGCTATACTTCTTTTTAATAGCATGCATCAGTTTTACACCATCCCAAGGAGAGGGTAGGTTAATATCAAATAGCATTATATCGAAAATAATTCCTTGGCTATATGCTTTATCTACCATTTGAAGTGTTTCATCACCATCAATAGCAGTAGAGATATTCCAATCTCCTATCAGCATTTTTTTAATTACCAAGCGGTTCATTCTGTCGTCTTCAACTAAAAAAAGCTGAATATCTTTTTCTTTTTTAGTTAATTTTGGTTTAGCAGCAACTATTTTTTCTTTTGTGAAACTAATAGCCTCTTTATTAGACTTTTGTTTGGTTTTTTTAACCGATGGAATGTATATTGTAACTATGGTTCCTTCGCCTTTTACCGAGTCAATAGTAACGCGACCCGACATTAATTCAAGAAGGCGCTTTGCTAATGGGAGTCCTAACCCTGCTCCCTGAAATTGTCTTGAATACCCAAGACTCTCTTGACGGAAGGCCTCAAATATTTTAGGGAGATAGGCTTTATCAATTCCTATTCCTGTATCTTTTATTTTTATAAAAATATCTTGAGTCTCTTTTAAATAGCCATCTGTTATATTAATAAACCCTTTTTCAGTATATTTTACAGCATTATCAATAATATCAATAATAATTTTAGAGATGCTCTGCTTATCGCCATATGCTTTAGGGGTTTCACTTAGTCTTAAATTGTATGTTATTCCTTTTTCATTAGCTTTAAATCTAAAAAGTTCCGATGATTGAGTGAGAATCTCTTTTATATCACACTCTTCGAGTGTTACTTGCAGATCATTCGCCTCTATGCGACTAATATCAATAACATTATTTAGCAAGTGTAATAAACGCTCTCCTGATTTTTGAATACCAACAGAATATTCATGCAGCTCTTTGTTTTCTAATACCGATAACTCGATCTCTAAAAGACTGGCAAAGCCGATAATACCATTTAAAGGAGTTCTTATTTCGTGACTCATATTGGCTAAAAAAGCGTTTTTTAAGTAGTTTGCTTCTTCTGCATCTTTTAGGGCTGTTTTTAGCTGGATATCCTTTTTGCGATGCTCCTCAACTTCCGTCTGTATCTCTTTTGTTCTTTTTGCCACTTCAGATTTTAATTTTTCATTAAAATCATTAAGTTTTATTCTGGTTTCATTAAGCTTATCTTTTTCTTCACTAAGAAGTCTGTTTTTTCTCTGTTTATTTTTATACTGATAAAATATTACTATCAATAAAATAATAAAAATTACAGATAGAAAACTTACACTCTTCAAGTAGGTTTGATTTTGTTTTAGTTTTATTCTATTAATAGCTTTCTCCTTTTTTAACAGCTTGTTGTCTTGTATGTGCTTTCTTATTTCATATCCATATCTAATAGACTCTATATTCTCCATTATTGTAGAGCTATTTATTGAGTCGTTTAGGATGTGATATGCTTCGCTATATTTATACGCGTTTTTGTAGTCGTTAATAGCAGAATAGCTGGTGCTAAGGATGTTGTATAGGGATGAAAGCTCTGATCTTGCTTGGATTTTAGTTGCAATTGGGATGTTATCAGAAGCTAATTTTATGGCTTTATTATATTTGTGTTGCTCTGTGTATAATTTGCATATTAATATATTGGTAGATATTTCTCCGGTTTTGTTTTTATTTTCTTTATAGGTCTCCAAAGAAGATTTTAGTTTCTCAAATGCCTTATCATATTTTTTTTGAATAATCAATACCTCTGCTATACTTTTTAGTGATGAGGCTATTCCAAATGAATCTTCATTTTCAGTCCGCATTGCAAGAGCCTTGTTAAAGTATTCTAAACTTCTATCGTAACTGTATATTGTTGAATAGGCGTCACCTAAATTATGATATACTAAAGCTAATTTATTGGAATTACCTAAACTATCGAATATTTTTTCTGCTAAACGATAGTATTTAAAGACTTTATCGTATCTGTCTTTCTCTTCATAAACCATGCCCAGATTAACATATGTATTAGCTATTCTCTGTTTTTCATTTGATATTTCAAATCTCTCGCGTGCTTTATTGAAATAAAACATCGCACTATCGTAACAGGCTTTTTTAAAATATATAATACCAAGGTTAGAAAAAATGCTCGCCGAATATTCTGAATTATTGTGTAAAGAATCTATAGTATAGGCTGTTATATATGTCTCTGATGCTAAATCGTATTGATTCAGAATTTCATTAATAAGAGCCATATTATTAAGAACCTGCACCTGTCCTTTGTAATAGGAGATTTTTTTAAATATGTCTGATGATATAGTATAATGACTGTAGGCAGAATCGTATTGCGATTGGCGTAAAAACAAATTACCTAAATTTTTATGCGAGAGACCTAGTTGCTTTTCATTATTATTTACATTGGCACTTCTGCTTGCCATTAAAGCATACTGATGTGCCTCTTTAAAATCTTTATTATAATAATATTTTGATAGTTTGTTATAAACCTCTGCCTTTTTTTCAGAATCATCCTCTAGCGTTGATATCAAGCTATCCTTATATAAATCATTATCCGATTGTCCAAATATGTTACTTGGCAATATGTATATGATTAATATTACTAAAATAAGAGTTTTTTTCATGTATTTAGTATTAGTTGTTTATCGTATGTAATTTATAATCTTGTTTAGCAGATGATAAATCGTTGCTACATACGTTTTTTACGACTTTTTCAGGATGCGTTTATAACTGCTTTATTATCGCTTCCCGTTATATAAAAATACTGTTTTGTATTAAATTGATTTATGAGCAAGATATAACACTTCCATTGGATTAATAGCCAGTCTATTAATATCAATGTCCCAATTATCACGCTTTGGGTTATGTGTTTTAACAATAAATCCAACTTTTGCTAATCTCTCTTTGTAATCCTGACCATATAAGCGAACATGATCAAACTGACCAAAAAGTCTCTCTCTTTCGGCTGGTGATGATGTTGGTTGTTCTAATGTCTTTTGTAATGTTAATGATATAGGAACTTGTAAAATAGCCCATCCTCCGGGTTTTAAAACTCTATAGATCTCTTGTAATGCTTTTTCATCATCATCAACATGTTCCAAAACATGATTACAGATAAGAACATCAAATTCATCATCTTTATATTTAATATTTGTAATGTCAATTTGAAAAACATCTCTATCGTAATAATAGTCTTGATAACCCTCTTCAAATTTATCACCACAATAATAATCGATATTAGAACTCTTTTGCAGAAGAGATTTTAAACTGCCTTCGGGCGAAATATGTAGTAGTTTTATTTTTTTAGAAAAGATGTCACTTTTCTCTTTAAGAAAAGTATA
>JAYEOD010000184.1:0-3532 GCA_034722575.1 Bacteroidota bacterium
GCATTACATCGATGTTCATACATAACGGACCAAACATTTTTGTTGGTTCAGTAAAATTTGTCATCTCTTGTGCAACGCTAATTTTATGATCGTACCAAAAAGAGGTAAATAAAAAATTAACACCAATATCTGATATTGTAGCACGTTGGCCGGATGTTAAGCGTTTATTAGCCAATACAGTACCGAGCAAATATCCTGCTTCATCAATTAAAGCACGTCCTGTTTCAAGAATCAGCACCGGAAGCTCTTCGGTAGAGTAGTGAGCACTTAAAAGCGCTGAGGTAATTCCTTCGGCAAAATCATCTATAGAAGGCGATGTGTCAATACCCGGCATATAAATTCCTTTAAGAGTATTTGTGCTGGCAAAACCACCTCCCATATCTATATATTTTATGTTGTGATTGAATTTCTTTTTTAATCCTAAAGCTAAATCCGAAAGCTTTTGTGCTGCAATTTTATATGCTGTAGCCGTTAGCATAAAAGTGCCAATATGAGTATGCAGGCCAATCAAATCCATTTTGCCTGAGTGCATAATTTTATTTAATGCATCCCATGCCTGACCGTTTTCGTAGTTAAAACCAAACCTATCCCACATAGGATAAATGCCGGTGTCCATATTTACCCTGATGGCTACTTTAGGATGTTTCTCTACTTTTTCGGTTACTTTTAAAATAAGATACAGCTCATCCATATGGTCGATATGAATCAGCGATTCGTTGTTTATGGCTTTAATTAAGTCTTCTTCGTATTTGTCGGGACCGTTAAAAATTATCTTGCTTCCTTCAACGCCCATCTCTATTGCTTTGTCGTATTCAAATCCCGATACCACTTCTGCCCAGCTTCCTTCTTGATGATAGATGCTGCAAATAGCGTCAAGATAATTTGTTTTGTACGACCATGCCATTTGTACTTTCGGATAGCGTGTTGTAAATGCCTGTTTTGTTGCATGATATTTCTCCCGCATCTGTTTTTCCGACATCACGAAAAGTGGAGAACCATAATCTTTTAACATGCTTTTTACGCTAACACCATCAATATGTGTCATGATATCCGGTCTTTCGGGGCGTCCGAATTTTCCGGGAATTCCTGTTTCTAATCTCTTTATTATTGGGCGTTCATATCTTTTCTTTTCCATGATATTTTTTTTACGATTCTCCATTAATTGAAAACATTTCAAATTCTTCTTTATCAATAATCATATCCATTGCGTACCGGATGAAAATTTTCCCCACTTTATAGCTTTCATAAGGGGTGATTTCGTCTCCAAGAGCTAATTTTACTAAGGCCTCGGGAATATTTTGTCCTGCGCCAATAGCTAAATATACCCATGCCGGAATGCGAGGATTTATTTCTATCATAAAGTATTCGTCGTTGTTATTTTTCATGAGTTCCAGTTCAAAACCACCACGCCATTTTGTTTTGCTTACAAAATTGTTTGTCAGTTCAATTAATCGTGGTTCGTTAAGTGAAATTCCGGCCCATGCTTTGCCTTTATCGGTAATGTATAATTTTCGCATAGGAACGGCCGAAATTGTATTGCCTTTTCCATCGCCTAATCCGGTTACATTATACTCTGTACCATTAATAAATTCTTGCATTATAACCGGAAGCCCCCATTTAGCGCTTATCTTATTGTAATAATTCTGAGCCTGCTCCAAATTGTATGCTATGTAAGCATCATACCATTTTCCCTTTATCAGGATGGGGTAGTCAAAATCGGACATCTTATCATAAAAATCGGAAAAGCTGTTTATGGCTTCGCTTTTTGGAGTTTTGATACCGTGTTGCTCACCAAATTTTGGGAGATTCATTTTGTGTCGCTCTTCGAATTGCTTTAGTGTAGGCAAAAACATTTTAATTCCCATCTCTTGTAACGAGGTCTCTATCTTCATAAAGGAGTACAATTCCGAATCGAAATTTGGTATTATTACCTGTAAATTCTCTTTTTTGTGAATGTATTTTATCCTCTCAAGCAACTTCTCTGTCCCCGATTGTGGATATGGAACCTGATAGGTTTTATCTACAATATTTTTTTGATAAATAGCCGGTTCTAAATTTTCGTACGAAAATCCTATAATGCGAACATTAAACGATTTTGCTTCACGAAGTCCTCTAATTACCGATACCCCGGGACCCGGGCTGTCGATATTATTTAAACCCGAAACAGCTATTGTTATGGTTTTTTTATCCATCTTTTTGAACTAAGTGATGATTTTTTAACAGATAACCAAAGTCTAGAATATCTTTTTCAATAGTGTCGTTATCAACATCAAATTCGTTTGTTATGGCTTTTGAAATTTCTGATATTGATCTGTCTTCCTGCATCAGTTTAACTATTTTTGTACCAATAATATTTACAGAAAACGATTCTCCTGTGGCAGGATTAAAAAGTAGTCCATTGTCGCTTATCGCGATGTTTTTATCTATTTTCATTGCAGTGTGTATTAATGTTTAACAATAAATTTACTTCCGTTGATGATTTTATTATCAGCAGAGGTCTGGTATATATAAGTCCCTGAAAGGAATGATTGCGTATTTAGATTATAGATTTTTTTATCATCACTAATGTGATAACTGCCCATTTTTTTACCCTCTATCGAAAACACATTTATTTTGCCACTATTGTGATTATTTAAAGCAATTGGAATATGAATTTCGTTGTTTGCAGGAACAGGATAGGCGCTCGAAATAATTGGATTTATAGGTGCAATAGATGAAGTGGAATTGTCAGTTAAATCATATATTCGGGTTTGGATTGTATATGGTGTTACAGAATAATCATATACATATGCAATAAATTTTAAATCAGATTCCTCTTCGCTAACATTTATAATATTTACATACGATGCTCCATCAATAGTAAGTATTGTGCTTCCGTTTTGGTTAATTATTTTTGTTGTGTAGGTGTAGTATTCATCCGCTTCGTTGTAAAGGTAGTATGTGTAACATAGCTCTATTGCATCGTCGGTGTCGAAAGTATGATTGGTGATATATTTTAAGTCGTATAAATATTGTCCCGAAGGAACAGAGAGGTTTATTGTTGCATACAAAGAGTGGTTGAGGTTATAAATCAAACACTGATTATTAAGAGCATCCATTTCGTAATATTTGTACCCCTCGCCATCTATCCAGGCTGTAGATGCACTGTTGTTATATGTTTTTTCTAGTGTTATCTGCGCTTGTAAAACGTTTGCAAATAGCGTAATTAAAAGTAGAAATGTTATCCTTTTCATATTTTTTTCTTTTTTTATTGATATATGCAAATATCAATATGATAGTTTTATTTGCTGTTATGTTATTTTAATAGAGTTGTATAAAATTCAAGTTTTAGAGCGTTCATCCGTTTATCCGTTTATGATTTCTTATGTGTAATAGTCGCTGTTTTACTTTTCTTTTAATAAATATAATTTTTTACCGTGTAAATCTAAAGTTTTATATTATATTTACACGGTAAAAAATGATGTTATGTATTATTTTAGAAAACTTGAAAGTGAAATAATCCTAGGTTTAAAAAACAATCCGGTAACAGCAA
>JAYEOD010000185.1:0-3531 GCA_034722575.1 Bacteroidota bacterium
AAATCAATGTAATCATCGTAATCTGTGGACGAACTTGAGTGTTGTGAAGACCTGCTTACACCAAGATGAATCTTGGTGCTAGGCTGATGAGATAAAAATGATAAGAGCAATGCATCAAAAGAAATTCGTATAATTAGATGAAAGAAAAACCCTTCGAAGGGTGAATATAGAGTGTTAAAACAGTTGATAATAAAGGTCTTGTATTTTTGAAAGCGTTACTACATCGATTTTGAATCGGGAAATATTAAGGCCTTTTGTATTGTATTTAGAGATGAATATTTTTTTAAACCCTAATTTTTCGGCTTCTGATATTCTTTGTTCTACCTTGTTAATGCTTCTAATTTCTCCTGATAGTCCTACTTCGGCTGCAAAGCAGTATTTTTGATTTATAGGGATGTCTAGATTAGAGGAGAGTACAGACGCGACTACTGCCAAGTCGATAGCCGGATCGTCTACTTTTATTCCACCGGCAATATTTAGAAATACATCTTTCACGCCAAGTTTAAACCCGCTTCTTTTTTCTAATACAGCCAGAAGCATGTTAAGTCGTTTGGTATCGAAACCTGTGGTGGAGCGTTGAGGAGTACCGTAGGCTGCTGATGATACTAGCGCTTGTACTTCGATAAGCATTGGTCGCATTCCCTCGATTGTTGCGGAAACGCTTATTCCGCTGAGGTTTTCTTCGCGTTGTGTAATAAGTATTTCGGATGGGTTAGTAACTTCTCGCATTCCGGTATTACGCATTTCGTAAATCCCTAATTCAGATGTTGAGCCGAAACGGTTTTTTATTGAACGTAAAATTCTATATCCATAGTTTCTGTCTCCTTCGAATTGTAAAACAGTATCAACCATGTGTTCTAGTATTTTTGGACCGGCAATATGACCGTCTTTAGTGATGTGGCCTATCAGAAAAACAGGGATGTTTTTGTTTTTGGCCATTTGTAATAGCTCCGAAGTGCTTTCGCGAATTTGTGAAACGCTACCTGCTGCCGATGTTATTTTTTCGGTTACTATGGTTTGTATCGAGTCTATTATTACATATTGTGGTTGTATCTCTTCTATATGGTATAGAATTTCTTCTGTTGATGTTTCGTTAAGGATATAGCAATTGTTGCTGTTTGCATTAAGTCGTTCGGCTCGCATTTTAATTTGTTCTGCACTCTCTTCGCCAGATACATATAATACCTTATTGTTTTTTGTATGTAAGGCTATTTGAAGCAGTAGAGTTGATTTTCCTATACCCGGTTCGCCACCAACTAGAGTTACAGACCCGGGAACTACTCCGCCGCCGAGTACTCTGTTAAATTCCTGATCGTTTAAATTTATTCTTGATACATCGGAAAATGTAATATTGTTGATTAATTGTGGTTTTTGTTTTTTATACGTTTGAGTGTTTGATTTGGATTCGTTTTTAGGAGTAACAACCTCTTCTACAAAAGTGTCCCATTCTCCACACGAGGGGCATTTACCAATCCACTGTGATGATTGTGCACCACAGTTTTGACAGAAATATTTTGTTTTTACTTTAGCCATATATAATGTGTTTTAAGAGTGTTAAAATGATAATGATGAGATCAAAGATATATAAATATACTATAAAATTGTATGTTTATGTATAAGTGGATGATAGTCACTGTTTAGCTGTTTGGGAAGAAGGGGGGATAGTTTTAGGGGATTTCTATATTTTACTGTGGTGAAGTAGTGCTTTAATGGTTTGGAGATACAGGATGAAAGAAAAAAACAATTATCTTTATTTCCGCAAGTCACGGTGTGAGTTGTCAGTTAATAGGGGTTTATGATAATTATTTGAGTGGTGTTTATGGAAGACTCACGCCGTGACTATCAGGCATTTAATTCTGATAGTTGAGAATTAAAGGATTACCTTGTAACAAATGTTAATTTAGTACGTCACAAAGTAAACAACTAAAAATCTATATGACCGTAAAGGAGTATAATATTTGTGTTGAGACATATTCAGATAATGTGTATCGCTTTATTCTTAGGAGTATGAGAGATGGCGATGAGGCGCAGGATATTGTGCAAGAATCTTTTACAAAAATGTGGGAGAGGGTAGAGAGGATTAGTTTCGAAAAGTCGAAATCTTATTTGTTTACTACAGCCTATCATACAATGATAGATCGTATTAGAAAGGGGAAGCGAATTTCTTCGATAGAAGATGCGTCGTATATTGAAAGTTTTACTAATAATCAATATACCGATTTGCAGGAGATATTAGAGAGAGCGGTGGATAGACTATCAAAAATACAAAAAGACGTAGTGCTGCTTCGCGATTATGAAGGATATTCGTATGAAGAGATTGGTAGAATTACTGATTTGAGTGAGTCGCAGGTAAAGGTTTATATTTACCGAGCTAGGAAAACATTAAGACAATATATTGGTAAATTAGAAAATGTAACATAGCGATGGATATTAACAGAGAAAATTATGAAATGTATTTTATAGATTATTATGATGGAAATCTGAATAATAATGATATTGATACTCTTATGGCTTTTCTTCAGTCTAATATTGATTTGAAAGAGGAGTTTGAGGAGTTTGAAGAGTTTTCTGTATCTATTCCAAAAGTTATTTATCCTAATAAAAATATCCTGTTAAAGAGAAAAATTGTTAGTGAAAGAGGGATAAACGCAGATAATTGTGAAGATTTTTTTATAGCTTATCATGAAGGAGATTTGTCGGAAGAGGAGAAGATAGAGACTCTTCTGTTTTGTGAAAAGAATCTAAGTTTAAAAAAAGAGTTTCAGTCTTTTTCAAAAATATTTTTAACTCCTGATAAAGCGATACGTTTTAAAGGTAAGTCGAAATTAAAGAGGCATAAGTTGCGTAAGTTGTATTTCTCCTCTTTTGCTGCGGCTGCATCTCTCATAATTTTATTTGGGTTATTTAGTTTATTGAAAAATGATTTTGGGAGAGATCCTGACTTTATTACTGTGAATAATTGCATCTGTGTAAACAAAATAAACACAGAGAGTATAAAACCAATAATAAAAGAGATTAAAAGTACACCTATTATATATACTGCAATTGAAAATGATTTTGCTTTTGCAGATGAGAGAGAAGTGATATCGTTATTAAAACCGAAAAGAGTTTATGAGGTTAGCCTTGATGGCGATAATTTTTTGCTCGCTTTTGAGATGCGTTTTGATGCTTCTATTGAGTTTTTCTTTTCGCAGATACAAGAAGATTTAGATTATTACAGGAACTGGACAGAGTATCAAGAGCAGACGTTTTTAGAGAAGGTGGCTTATCATGTAAAAAACAGTGTGGTTGTAGATGATAACTATATTGAAGATGAAAAGATTTCGTTGCGGGGTGTTGCTGAAAAAGGGGTTGATGGTTTTAATTTGTTAACAAATTCTGATGTAGATATTAGTGATGCTACTAACGAGAAGTTGTTTGGTAAGATAATTGGTTTTAAAACTAATTTTTAGAGATATATAAGACGAGTGTAAATAGCTACTAATAAAAAGATTTGTAGCTTGTTGTAACAAAAAACAGCATTTTGCCGTC
>JAYEOD010000186.1:0-3511 GCA_034722575.1 Bacteroidota bacterium
TCTATTGCAAAGGGAAATAATATTTTACTGCTTCTCTCTTCAAACAACAAAAAAACCAACTCTAAAGAGATTATTATTAAAGGTGTTGATGCTTTTGAAAATCCTGAGTGGTCGCCAAATAACGATAAAATTGTATTTACCGGATTAGCGAATGGTCAAAGCGATTTATATCTGTACGATATTAGCGAAAACAGTACTGTTCAACTAACCGATGATCCCTATTCCGATCTTCAGCCTTCATGGTCGGCTGATGGTGAAAAAATCATTTTTATCTCGGAAAGAGGAGACGATACTGATTTTTCAAAACCTGTTTTTGGAAAGTATAGAATTACAGAACTTGATGTAAAGAGTGAAAAAATAAAGAGTTATAACAATATTTTACCTGAGTCGGATATATTTAATGTGCACTATGCCGAAGGTGATAGCGCTGTTTACTTTCTCTCTCATGCCGATGGATACAGAAACTTGTATAAATATAATTTCTTTACGGATAGCCTGTTTCGCCTGACGAATTATAACACCGGAATTTCCGGAATTACAGATTTGGCCCCTGCATTTTCCATCTCCCGCCAAGGAAAAATTGCTTATACATTGTTTAATGATGATGGATATCATATTTATATTGCCAATATCAACGATTTTTCTGCGCAAGCAATAAAAAAAGATTTTTACAGTAATGATGCTGAGAAACTAGCCCCACAAAAACGCAAATCAAATATTGTAGCTATAAATCTTAAGCAGTACCCATTTCACTACTCTATAAAAACTGAAAAAAAGAAATATTCGCCGCATTTTGGATTAGAACACCTTGGCTCAACAAGCATAGGAATGGCTACCGGATATCACGAAAGATATGCTTCGGGAGGCGTTACAGCTCTTTTTGGTGATGTATTACATCGTCATCAGATTTCGGGTGGTATTATGATTCAAGGTGAAATATATGATATCGGTGGCGCAGCAACATATATCAATAACGAAAATCGTATTAGCTGGGGTGTTTCGGCAAGCCACATTCCTTATCGCTATTCGCAATATTATCTGCTCGACAGAACTATAATCGAAATGAATAACCAATATCATGAAGTGCAGGACTTGATAGAGCGTAGAATTCGTATTTTTCAGGATAAAGCGACTCTGTTTGCTTCGCTTCCTTTTAATCAGAAAACTCGTGTAGAGTGTGGTGCTTATTATACACGATATGGATATCGAATTGACAGTATCAACAATTACTACAGCATGCAGGGCGATTATATGAAACGTAACGAACATAAAGTTAACGCTCCTAATAATGATTTTATCGGACGTGTTTATGCGGCTTTTGTGTTTGATAATGTTGATATGGGAATAACCTCTCCACTGCATGGCAGTCGATTCCGCTTTCAATTAGACCAATCTTTTTCCGATTTAAAAATGTATTCGGGCTTGATAGATTATAGGAAGTATCACTACTTTAAACCTTTTAGCGTAGGATTGCGATTGTTACATCATGCGCGTTTTGGCGATGACTCAGAAAATATTTACCCTCTCTATCTCGGACAGAGTTATTATATCAGAGGTTATGAGTATGGTTCCTTTGCAAATGAATTAAGTGATAACTTACAACAAACCATAATTGGCTCAAAAATGGGACTGCTAAATTTGGAGCTGCGATTACCACTTACCGGTCCAGAACGCTTATCTCAAATAAAATCAAAATATTTCTTTTCGGATATCGTGCTGTTTGTGGACGGTGGATTTTCCACTTACGATTATAACAACCTCAACTTTTCGTGGAACCCAAATTATAAAAAAAATAATATTGTCTTTAGTACAGGTATGGCTGTTAGAATAAATCTGTTTGGCTTTGCTGTTCTTGAACCATATATAGCACATCCGTTTCAACGAAATGATAAAAAAATGGTTTTTGGACTCTTTATTAAAGGAATGGACTGGTAAGATTGAGGTTGAGGTTGAGGTTGAGGTTGAGGTTGAGGTTGAGGTTGAGGTTGAGGTTGAGGTTGAGATTGAGATTGAAAATTACGCCGAAGGCTAATACATTTGATTTATTTACAACAAATGTTTATTAATTATGCGAAGCAAATTACGATCAAAGATTAAGTCTGAGGTTGGTTAAGGTTGAAACAACTATTAATTACATAATTACACCATTATATCATTAAATCATTGTATAATTGCACAATTGTAAAATCACACCATTATATCATTAAATTAATATTATGAAGACAAAAGACTTAATGCAAGGAAAAACAATAGCTATTCTTACCGGTGGTGGCGATACTCCTGCCCTGAATTCTAGTATAAAACATATTAGAGATAATGCTGTTGCATTAGGACACAAAGTTTTTGGCGTAAAGCAAGGATGGAAAGGTCTTCTGGAAGATGGTGATATTGTTGACATTACTGATGTAAAGATAAATGCTTCTGCCGGTGGTACTTTTTTGCGTTCTAGTCGTACTAATGCGTTTAACGACGATCCCGCTAAGGATAAAAGTCACGAATTAATGGCTAATTTAAAACGATATAAAATTGATGTATTGATTGCTATTGGTGGCGATGATACTATTGGCGCTGCAAAAAAACTCTATCAGCAAGAGAAATTCCCTGTAATTGCTTTTCCAAAAACAATTGATAACGACCTAAGAACAAAAACGTATCATACTTTTAATGGCACTAAAACCGAAGCAGTGCTCTGTCCCGGTTTCCCTACTGCCGCACAATCTATTGTTGATTTTACTAACCGAATAAAAACATACTCCCAATCGCACGCCAGAGTATTGATAATGGAAGTAATGGGTCGCGATGCAGGGTGGCTTACCGGCGTTGCTACATACGCAGGAGCAAATTTTGCTTTGATTCCGGAAATGGATATCACCAAAGAGCGTAAGAGTGCATTTATTAATAAGATAAAAGAGGCGTACGAAAAATCAAAAAGCGGATATCTTATTATTGCTGTGGCAGAAGGTGTAAAATGGTATAACGAGAAAGAGGATAAACCGGTATTTGTTCACGCCAGCTCAGAGTTAGATGCTTTTGGACATCCGGCTTTTGGTGGTGTTTCGGGCGTTATTGCAGCCGATATAAATAACGCAATCGACTTACCGGCAAAAGGTGTGGTAACAGGATTTTATGCCCGCTCAGGATCATGCGGAAAATATGACCTGAAACTAACCAAAACACTTGCAGATAAAGTAAAGGTAATGCTTGTAGAAAATGATTTTGGCAAGATGCCAGTAATGAATACAATTTCATCTTACGATGATATTAAACTCGAAAACTGCTCTACAATTGCACTTCCCGATGTAGGAAACAAACCACTGGATATGCAATATTATAACAAAGAAGAGTTTACTTTTAATAAAAAATATATCGATTTCCTTTCAAAAATAATTCAACATAACGACGATAATATGTTTGACGCCAACTTGCAGAGAATAGATTATTTAATGATTGATTGTTGATTGTTGATTATTGATTGATTATTGATTGTTGATTGTTGATTGATTGGTTGATT
>JAYEOD010000187.1:0-3477 GCA_034722575.1 Bacteroidota bacterium
TGACGATGATGCTCGTAAAGAGGCATTTTTAGTTGGTCAACAATATACAAGCAGTGGTGCTGAAATTGTTGATGCTACTGCCGGAACAAATTTAGTATTTACTCCTGAAATACCTGCTCTTCATATGGATGCATCATATACTTTAGAGCAAATTAGAATGTCTGGTGTTAGATTTGTGAAGTTTGAGGTAAAATCAGGTGCTAAGGGTGATTTAAGCAACGATTTCCCTATTTTTCGCTATGCTGATATCTTACTGATGAAAGCTGAAACTATGATTCGTCAAGACAAAAATGGTGATGAGTATGTTAATATGATTCATGCTAGATCAGGATTAGAGGATTTTTCAGGTACTACTCTCGAAATGCTTTTAGCAGAACGTGGTAGAGAGATGTTCTCTGAAGGACATCGTCGTCAGGATCTTATTCGTTTCGGTGAATTTAATAAAGCGTGGTGGGAAAAAGATGTCTCTTCAACAGATAGAAATGTATTTCCAATACCACAAAATCAAATCGATGTAAATCCAAATTTGGCTAATTAAGATATTTTTCGTACATTTAGTTATTGATTTGTTGCTCAGTGTACGATTTTTATAATATTTTTTAAACAATTAATTAAACATAACATTAAACAAAACATTACTAATTATGAAAAATTTATTTAAACTAACTTGGTTAGTATTATTCGCAATGTCAACTTTATTAGTTTCTTGCGACGATGATGATGATGACGATAATGATGATCCGAATCCGGTATTAGTAGAAGATGGTATCTATATTATGGGTGATGCAATTGCAGTTACTACTTATGATGCAAAAGGATTAATGAATGTTGCTAGAAATGAAGTGATTCAAGAAAATCGTTCTACTTTATTCGAGAAGTATATTGCAATTAGCAGTACTGGTGGATTTAGTATTGGAAAAGTTGCCGGAGCTGAAAAAACAATTTATGGTCCGGGTGCTGATTTTGAGGTAGTGCTTGAAGCAGATCGCGATAATGATGAGCCTCAAGTTGATTTCTGGCGTGGCTCCTATACTGCAACAGAAACAGAATTTACAGTTCCTACTAATGGTTTGTATCATGTAGTTATTGATACTGAGATTAATAAAGTTGTTATTGTTCCTGTTACTTGGGGCGTTATTGGTGGTGCTACTCCTGGTGGATGGAGTAATTCTACTGTTATGCCGGCAGGTGATTTTAATTTAGAAACAATGACTTTTACTGCTACTGAGGTGGAAATGACTAATAGTGACTGGAAATTCCGTTACTCTGATGGTTGGAAAGTTATTTTAGACCCTGATTTTGATCTAGGTGATGGTAATACCGGTGTGAAAGTTAACGCAAACTATGGTGGTGCTGTTGACGCTTTAGTTCCTGGTGGTGCTAATATTACAAATGAAGTGGCTGGTATTTATACCATTGAAATGACTTGGGATTTAGAAGGTGATAATACTGCTACTTTAGAAAAAACTGGTGATTTAGTTGTACCTGAATATCCTGAAGCTATGTACTTAGTTGGTGCAGGTACTTTTTACGGTTGGGATACTCCGGGAACAGTTGATAATGCTATTATGCATAAAACTGCCGGTGGTATAGAAGGTCTTTTCTGGAAGATACTTTACATTGAAGCTGGTGAAGGATTTAAAGTTTCTGCTGCCGATTGGGGTGATCCTAATTTAGGATTTGCTGAAGTTGCAGAATTTGACGCTAATGGTGTTGAAGTTACTGATAATGGTGGAAATATGGATATTGCTGAAAGCGGTATGTATATGGTTGTTCTCGATCTACGCGAAGAGACTACTAAACTTTCTGTTATTGCTCCGGATGTTTATGGTATTGGTGATGCATTTGGTTCATGGGACGAAGATGTTGCTGAGAATTTATTCACAATTGATAATGACGCAAAAACTGTAACTTCTCCTGCTCTTACTGCAGATGGAGCTATTCGTATGTATGTAAGTCATGAGTGGATTCCTGCTTGGTGGAATGCTGAATTTAATGTATATACAACAGCTATTGAGTATCGTAACGATGGTGGCGATCAAGAGGCTGTAAATGGTACTGCCGGTCAAGTTGTAACGTTACATTTTGATGATAATACTGGTGCTATAGAATAATATAATATAGTAGATTTTATAAGGAGGCATACATTTGTATGCCTCCTTATTTTTAATATATAGGGTGTTTAGCGAACTCTGCACTTTTATAGAAAAATTTATATTATGATTAAGAATAAAATAGTTTTTACGTTAATTACTTTGTGTTTTCTTTTTTTAGAGTTACAGGTAGTGGCACAAAATATTTCCTCAGAACCTGCTCTGCCAACAAGCGATCAGTCTGTTACTGTGTTTTTTGATGCTACAGATACTCCATTAGAAAATTATTCGGGTACGCTTTATGCTCATACCGGTGTTATTCTGGAAGGAAGTGCAAGTTGGAGTCACGTTATTGGCGATTGGGGATCTTCTAATCAGCCGCAATTAGAGGCTTTGGGAGATAATCGTTTTAAGCTTGAAATTACTCCTGATATTGATTCTTATTATAGTATTAATGATGGCGAGAGTGTTGCTAAAATGTCTTTTGTTTTCCGTTCGCAAGATGGAAATACTCAATCGGAAGATTTGTTTATTAATGTATTTGAAAGTGGCTTGAAGGTATCTTTCCAAAAACCCGAATTACCACAACTTGTTTCGGAAGGTGAAACAATTGAAATAGAGATTTCTGCTAATGATTGTGATTCTCTGTTTTTTAAAGTGGATGATGACTTTGTTATTCAAACAGAAGGAACCTCGATATCTACTACAATCGAAGCTTTCGCATCCGGAAAGCATAACTTAATTGCTATTGCAAAAAATACAGAGGGTAATTATGTTTACGACTCTACTTTTTACCTTGTAAAGGATGCGAATACTGTTGAGGCAATGCCTCTTGGCATCCGCAAAGGAATTAATTATATTAATGACGAAACTGTTACATTAGTGCTGTATGCTCCTTATAAAAACTTTGTTTTTGTTATAGGCGATTTTAATAATTGGGAGTATGATAACAGTTACCTGATGAAAAAAGATCCCGATGGAAAACATTTTTGGTTGACTATTGAAGGGTTAAATCCGGGACAGGAATACGTATATCAGTATCTTATCGATGGAGAGCTTAAAATAGCAGATCCTTATACTGATAAAGTGAGTGATCCTAATATGGATAAATATATTTCGGAAAGTGTTTATCCTAATTTAATCGATTATCCTGAAAATAAAACACAAGGAAATGCTGCTGTGCTACAAACAGCGCAACAAGAATATCAATGGGAAGTAGATGATTTTGTTACTCCTAAAAAAGAAGATTTAGTGATTTATGAATTACTGGTAAGAGATTTTACTGCTAATGGCGATTATAAAACAGTTGCCGATACTTTTGATTATTTGCAGCGATTGGGAATTAATGCTATTGAATTAATGCCTGTAAATGAGTTTGAAGGTA
>JAYEOD010000188.1:0-3463 GCA_034722575.1 Bacteroidota bacterium
ATTGATTGATTGATTGATTGATTGATTGATTGGTTGATTGATTGATTGGTTGATTGGTTGGTTGGTTGATTGGTTGGTTGGTTGGTTGGTTGGTTGGTTGGTTGGTTGATTGGTTGATTGTGGCATCTGCGGTGCGAGCGAGCTACATCTGGCAAACAAAAATAGATGATAAACAGATGAATTTTGTACCTTCGTATAACGAATTATGAAGCTAAGAGAGATTTTATATGATTATTGGGGTTACTCCTCTTTTCGTCCTAAACAGGAGGATGTAATACATTCTGTATTAGAAGGGAATGATACTTTGGCTCTTTTTCCTACCGGAGGAGGAAAGTCGTTATGTTTTCAGGTTCCTGCGTTGGCAAAAGAGGGGTTATGTATTGTTGTAACGCCTTTAATTGCTCTGATGAAAGATCAGGTAGAAAATTTAAAAAGAAGAGATATTAAAGCTGCTGCAATTTATTCGGGTATGACTAGAGGCGAGATTGATTTAGTTTATACCAATGCTTTATACGGGGGACTGAAATTTTTGTATGTATCTCCCGAACGTATTGTTACGGATGTTTTTCGACAGAATCTTAAGATGATGAAAGTAAATCTTTTAGCTGTTGATGAAGCGCATTGTATTTCGCAATGGGGATATGATTTCCGTCCTTCGTATTTGCGTATCGCAGAGCTTAAAGAGTTTCTTCCGGGAGTGCCTCTGCTGGCTTTAACGGCTACTGCTACTCCTGAGGTGGTAAAAGATATTCAGAAATATCTTAGATTTAAAGAGGAGAATCTTTTTCAAAGGAGTTTCGAACGTACTAATTTAACCTATGTGGTTCTTAAGGATGAAAATAAAGAGAACCGATTACTAAAAATTGTTTCTAAGATAAAAGGCAGTGGAATTGTTTATGTTAGAAGTAGAAAAAAAACAAGGCTATTTGCGCAGTTGTTGATAAAGAACGGTATTAGTGCCGATTATTATCATGCCGGTTTGGATATTAATAGCAGAACTAGCAAGCAGCAAAATTGGTTTTCCGGAAAAACACGTGTAATTGTTTCTACTAACGCTTTTGGAATGGGAATTGACAAATCGGATGTTCGATTTGTTGTGCATCTGGATATTCCCGATTGTGTGGAATCATATTTTCAAGAGGCTGGTCGTGCAGGAAGAGATGAAAAGCGTTCGTATGCTGTTTTACTGTTTGATGATTCTGACATTGCTTCTGTAAATAATAGCTATGCGCTGTCATACCCCGAATTATCGACAATAAAGAGAGTTTATGAAGCTCTTGGAAATTATTTTCAGATTGCTGTTGGTGCAGGAAATGGAGCTAAGTTTGAATTTGATATCAGTAATTTTTCAGAGCAATATAGTATGAAGCCTCTGGTAGTTTATAATTGTATAAAGTTTTTAGAGCGAGATGGTTATCTGTTGATGAATAATGCTGTTTTTAATACAGGAAAAGCGCATATTAAGGTGCAAAACAACGATTTATACGCTTTCCAGATAGAAAACAAGAGGTATGATTTTTTTATTGAATTGTTATTGCGTTCGTATTCAGGTTTGTTTAACGATTATGTGAATATTAACGAATCTGTCCTTGCAAAAAGGATGAATACCTCTGTAGAGGAGATAAAAAAGGCCTTGGTTATACTGAAACGATATGATATTTTGGATTATATTCAAGAAAATAAAAAACCTTTTTTGATATATCTGAGAGAGAGGGTTAATGGTGGCGGACTTAATATTTCATCCGAAAATTATGCTTTACGAAAAAAAATGGCAAGGGAGCGATTAGATTCTATGTTAGATTATGCAGAATCAGTGAATCATTGTCGTAGTCAAATATTACTGGCTTACTTTGGCGAAGATGATGTTAAGCGTTGTGGAAAATGCGATATCTGTTTAAAAAGGAATAAAGTAGATATGAGTAAGATGACATTTGATGATATAGTGATGCAAATAAAGCCTGTTTTATTAAATGAAGCACTTACTATTGATACGCTTTGTAAAAAGATTCATGGTGTAAATGTTGAAAAATTATTAAAGGTTGTGCAGTTTTTATTGGATGGGGAGAAAATAACTAAAGATGTTGAGAACAAAATACATTGGAAAGGATAAACATAAAAAAAACCCACTCAAAAAGAATAGGCTTTTTTATTTAAATAGTACACGTATTATAATACGATTCTAGCTAAATCAGCCCCAGGCTTAAATTTCACAACCTTTTTAGCAGGAATTTGCATCTCTGCACCTGTCTTAGGGTTTCTTCCTGTACGTGCAGCACGCTTAGTAACAGTAAAAGAACCGAATCCAACTAATGCAACGCGGTCGCCACTTTTTAATGTATCGGAAGTAGTTTCAATAAATGCATCTAATGCTTTTTTAGCATCAGCTTTTGTGATGTCTCCTTTTGAAGCCATTGCTTCAATTAATTCAGCTTTGTTCATGGTTAAAAATTTTTAGTTAGAAATTTGATTAACACTATTGCAAATATAAGTGTTTAATAATAAAAACCTAGTTTTTGTTAAAAAAAGATGAGAAAACACGAATAAAAAACAGTTTTTCTTGATGATAATGCCTGAAAATGCCTTTTTTCGTTAGCTTATTGATGGATTCAAGCTTTCAGAGACCATGTATTATCTAAATCAAAACCTCTTAAAAATGACTGGATATCCATTCTTTTTTTGCCTTTCATCTGTATCTCATCTATTTCAATAAGACCACCTTTTACAGCAATCCTAAAAAAAGTTTTGTTGTCAGATAGAATGCTTGTGTTTATATATTTGTCAAAACTATATATTTTAGTTGCTTTAAATATTTTTATATATACTGTTTTACCATCAGAATTTACGATTTCTGTAAAAGCTCCGGGGTATGGACTTAATCCACGTATAAAGTTATGTATGTCGTTAATATTGTTGCTCCAATCAATGCGACAGTCTTGTTTAAAGATTTTAGGTGCGTTTTTTAGAGGCGAATTTTTGTCGATAAAATCCTTTTGAGAACGTGTTTTGATATTACCTGTTTCAATAGCGGAGATAGTCTCTAGTGTCAGCTCAGCACCTAAAAACATTAATTTGTCGTGAATGTCTTCTACATTGTCATTGTCGCCAATGCTTATCTCTTTTGAATTAATAATACTGCCGGTGTCTATTATGTGTTCTAAAAAGAAACTTGTAACGCCTGTTTTGGTCTCGCCATTAATAATAGCCCAATTTATTGGCGCCGCACCTCTATATTGAGGTAAAAGTGAACCGTGGATGTTAAAAGTGCCTTTTTCTGGCATGTTCCAAACAGATTCCGGAAGCATGCGGAATGCTACAACAATCTGAAGGTCTATTTGTAAATTTTGTAATTGCTCAATAAATTCTTCGCTCTTTAAATTTGAGGGTTGTAAGACAGTTAAACCGTTTTCAACGGCATAGTTTTTTACTGGCGAAGGAGTTAATTTCCTTCCTCTTCCTGCCGGTT
>JAYEOD010000189.1:0-3461 GCA_034722575.1 Bacteroidota bacterium
TTGTAAGCAAAAATATAAAAAAAATCACCATATAGTGTAATGTTGCAAGTATTAAACTATTTGATGTATGTAAGTTGTTAATACCAATTAAACAATTTTATTAATAATGCGTATCAAGGGTTCGGATTTTGTTAGCAAAACAATTATTTTTTAACCTGCCCTTTCAGGGCGTATAAACACATTCATTTTCATTAATCCGAAGTGTTGCTTTGAGCTGAATTAAAAAGGGCTTTCAACCCAATACCAACACTCTTAAATATAAATCAAATAACAAAAATCACCACAAAGTGGCAGGTTATTTTTATTATTACAGATATAAATTCACTACTTTTTAAACTATTTAAAAGAACTTTTTTTTACTATTTTCAACTCTTGATTCGCATCAATAAAATATTTGTAATACACAGCACGTCACAAAATAATTTTTACTACTCCAAACCTTAAGAATTATTTTTTTTCTATTTTTACCTTTTTTAACAAGATAAACATCACAAAACAAACCAGGATGGTTAACTATTACGTTTTAAATATCAAGGATATTAATTTCGATAAATTAGATGCGAAATGGAATAACAGTCCTAAAAATGCTATTGCTAAGGCATTAAAACACAAAAACCCGAAAGACAAACTTCGCTCTTTATCGGGAGAGATATTGGTTCGATACGCTTTACAACAAAATTTCAGTCTCGCTCCATCTATTGAATTCTCATATAAAGAGAAAGGAAAACCTTTTCTTTCTGAAAAAAATATCCATTTCAATATTTCCCATTCAGGCGATTGGGTAGTATGCAGCACAGCACAAAACAAAGTAGGTATTGATGTAGAAAAAATTAAAAAAGAAAAACTGAAAGTGGCTAATCGTTTTTTCTCAGAAAGAGAGATAGATTATTTATCAAACACTTCCGAAGAAAAAAAAGATGAGGAATTTACACGACTTTGGACAATAAAAGAGGCGTATCTGAAATTTTTGGGTACAGGACTCACAAAAGCACTAAACACATTTACAGCTAAAAAAGAAGAGAATGGTTTTGTATTATATGATGACAACATCCTGTTAAAGGAGATAAAAATACACAGCCACAAATTAGATAATGAAAATTTTATTGCCGTTTGTTATACCGGTGAAAAGATACACAAGCAGCCACAAATAATACTTTTCGATCAGTTACTAAAATTCATAACTAAATAAACCATGAAGAAAAAAGTTGCATTAACTCTTTCGAGCGGAGGAGCCAGAGGATTAGCACATATTGGAGTTATTGAAGAGTTAGAAAAACGCGGTTATGAAATCACATCAGTAAGTGGCAGCTCAATCGGCGCTGTTATCGGCGCAGCTTACGCATCAGGCAAACTAAACGAATTTAAAAAATGGATTTGCAGCCTCGATAAAATAAATATTTTTAAACTAATGGATTTCACCGTAGGGAATAACGGTGTAATTCATGGCGAAAAGGTGTTAACAGAGATGAAAAAACACGTCCCTAATAAAAATATCGAAGATATGGATATTCATTTTGCTGCCGTAGCAACAGATATCACAAATCATAAATCCCTTGTTTTTGAAAAAGGTGATATGTACAAAGCAATACGGGCATCAATAGCAATACCAACAGTATTAACGCCCTATTTTATCGACAGCATAGAGCTTGTTGATGGAGGAGTTACAAACCCTCTTCCTTTTGATTTGCTGGAGAGAGGCAATAGCAATATTTTGATGGGAGTAGATTTGAATTGTTATATTGATTATACTCAGCCTAAAAAATTTATCAAGAAAAAGGATTCCGGTAACTTTAACAGAGTAAAAGAGTATATCCATAACATACGCCCCGACTTTATACCCTCTGATAAACGTTCAAAAACAGGGATTTTTAATCTGTTTTCGGAGAGTTTTAATATTTTACAAGAAAAAATAACTGCCTTATACATTGAAAAATACAAGCCGGATATTTTAATAAAAATATCGCAGCATTCGGCAGATACTTTTAGTTTTCATCGCGCTGAAGAGCTTATTGAATACGGCAGAGAAGAAGCCATTAAAGCACTTGATGCTTTTGAAAAAACTATTTCATCATCGAATTAAACGAATTATAAACGGATGGAAATCGCCATTACAATCTATAATTCGACAATAAAAAATAATAGAACGGTACGCTGCACCTTATTACTACTTCACAATCATTCTGCTACAAATATAACGGTACTCTGTACCTTTAAATCGGAGAGTATTTATCATTCAATCACTCAATCGCACAAATATAGATGCAATCAATCTCAACCTCAGTCTCTACCTCCTTGTTCTCTTAAGCGAAAGCGAAGGAGGAAACCTCAACCTTTATCTCAGTTGTAATTACTTCACCATAATATTATACAAAAAATCGCGGGCTCGAAAGAGTTGCGCTTTAACAGTACCTAAAGGAAGACGCATTATTAAAGCAATTTCATCGTACGAATACTCTTTAATATAACGTAGTTCGACAAGAGTTTTATAATGTGGTTTTAGCTTATCGATAACATAATGCATTTGTACAACACGCTCTTTTTTAAGCAAATCCTCTTCAGGATCAAGATCTTGCGAAGGCAGTCGGTAAGCATTAGCTATTTCACTATCATCTTCATCAACCACTTCGGGTTTTCTGTTTTGCTTACGCATAAAATCGATGCTATTATTTGAAGCAATGCGAAACAGCCAAGTACTAAAAGCATAGTCGGGTCGATATTGATGAAGATTTTTAAATGCTTTACCAAAAGCCTCTATTGTCAAATCCTCTGCATCATTAACATTATTAGTCATTTTCAGCATCATAAAATAAATAGTATCACGATAATTACTCATCAAAGAGGCATAGGCTTTTTGATCTCCATTGTGGAGAGCATTTAAAACAAGCTCATAATCATCCTTAGCCTTTTCTGTTAATTTCGCGTTTACTTCCATTTATTATTTTTATTGACAAGATTTGTACTATAGAAAAGCGGGTTAAAAAGTACGAAAAATATTTCGAACAATGGCGACAAGAGCCATGATTTAGTATTATTCAACCTTATAAAACCAAAATAAAATATCAATAATTGACTAATTATCACGCTACTAAAAACCCCTAAAGAGATATACAACAACACATCCGTAGCAACAAACACCAACCAAAAAAATGTAAAATAAAAAGTAAATAACGACACAGTATTAAAACCAAACAACATTTTAAAAAACAATTTATAATATTTTCCGGTAGATAAATGTCTCTTCTTTTGTCGGAACCATAACGAAAAATTCCTTTTTGGAGCCGAAATAGTATGAGCCTCTACAGCATATTCTATTTTGGTATTATACTTATTAGATATTTTATTTATAAAAAGGTCATCGTCGCCCGAGCTTATTTTATAATGTGCTGTAAATCCCCCATACCTATAAAACACCGATTTTCGATATGCCAAATTACGACCTACCCCCATATAAGCTTTACCTA
>JAYEOD010000190.1:0-3435 GCA_034722575.1 Bacteroidota bacterium
TTATTAGTCTTGCTATTCAAAAAAATGCTACTGTTTACGATTTAATGTCATATCAGTTAGGTACTCATCCTTTATTGACAGGCGCTCCAACTAAACCTGCAATAATAAAAGCTGCCGAAGGTGTTATTTGTAAGATTCAGAATAAGTAATAACAATTGAATTTCAAAATGGCCGACATAAATTAAAAATATTTTTCTGTTTTACAATCTTCAAGTTTGAAGTGCGGTAAAACTGGAGAAGATGAAGGATTTATCGGGTATTTTGACGTTTAATTGGTATAATATATCGATGAGATTAATTTTGTGATCTATCATTTGATAAAAATAAAAACACCCGATTTGTAAAAAAATGAATCGGGTGTTTTTTTTATGTTTGATAAAGTGATATCTCTAAGTTAAAAATTAAACATCCTTAAATTCTGCAAAATAAGTCTTTACCTCTTTTGTAACAACAGGACTAAGAAGTAATAATGCTATTAAGTTTGGTATAGTCATAAAAGTAATAACCATATCAACAAAGTGCCAAACAAGATCTAAACCCCATACCGAACCAAAAAATACAAACAGAGCATAAATATATCTGTAAGGTTTTATAGCTTTTCTTCCTAGTAAATACTCTGCTGCTTGTGCTCCGTAATACGACCAGCTAATTATAGTAGAAAATGCAAAAAGGAGCAATCCTGTGGCAACTAAATGATGAGCAATATAGCCCATATTTACTCCTTCTAATCCTTTAGAAAATCCTAAAACTGTCATTGCCACTCCTTTTTCGCCCGACTCCCATGCGCCTGTTACAATAATAACTAATGCAGTAAGAGTACAAATTATTAATGTATCAATTAATGGGCCAACAGAAGCAACTAAACCTTCTCTTACAGGATAAGTGGTTTTTGCTGCTGAGTGTGCTATGGCTGCAGAACCTTGTCCCGCTTCATTCGAGAAAAGACCTCGTGCCACTCCATAACGTAATGTAATTAGAAATGCTGAACCGATAAATCCTCCTGAGGCTGCTGTACCGGTAAATGCATCGGTAAAGATTAAAGCGAATGCTGATGGGAGACTATTATAATTAATACCAATAATTAGTACTGATGCCAAAAAATAGAAAAATGCCATAAATGGAACTAGCTTTGAGGTTACTGTTGATATTCTTTGAATTCCTCCAACAATTACTAAAAGTACTAACGCTGTGATAATACCTCCTGATAACCATGTAGAAATATTATAACTCTCATGTAACACATCTGTCATAGAGTTCGATTGTGCCATATTTCCGGTTCCTAAAGAGCATAGAACTGTGGCTCCGGCAAATATTACTGCCAGTATTTTTGCAAAACGACCTAATTTTTCTTTTAGTCCTATCTCCATGTAATACATCGGACCACCGGAAATAGTACCGTCGCTATTTACTTTCCTGAATTTTTGTGATAGTGTACACTCCACAAATTTTAATATCATGCCAAATATTCCCGTTACCCACATCCAAAAAATAGCTCCCGGACCACCAAAATATATTGCTAAAGAAACACCTACAATATTGCCTGTACCTACTGTTGCTGATAATGCTGTAGTTAATGCACGGAAGTGATTGATGTCTCCGGCATCGCCTTCTTTATCGTACTTGCCGCTAATTATTTGAAAAGCGTGACGGAGTTTTGTTAAGTGTAAAAATTTGTATTGGAATGCAAAATAAACCCCGGAAGGAATTAGTAGTATTAACAATGCATAGCCTCCTACATATTCGTTGTATGCCTGAATAATGGAGTCAAGTGTTTCTAAAAAATTACCCATAAATTGTTTAGTTGATTATTAGTTTAGTTAAATTTAGTTAGATTAAAAAAGTCATAAATATATAAAAATAATTTTTTGTGACAAAATAATAGTCCTTTATAAAAAAATAGATGCTTTAATATTTTATAAAGTTTTATATATTTGTATTGATTTAGGATTGGATATTGATGGTTTTATCAGTAAAGAATATCAAAGATTAAACACATGAAGAGAGGAATTTTTTTTGATGAATCAAATGGTAAGGCTTCTGTTGTAAAAGAGAAAAATTATTTTTTGAAAAAAAAGTTGCTGAAATTAATTTATAAGCAGAAAAAATTGTCTGTGTCGAGTATAAAACAGGAGTTAAATATTTCTGCGCCAAGTGTTCATAAGTTGCTAGATGGGTTGGTGGAAGAGAGAGTACTTCAAGAATTGGGTATTGGCGATTCTGTCGGTGGTCGTCGTCCTAATATGTATGGTTATAATCCTAACTCTTTTTATATACTTGTTATCGAGATAAATTATGTCTCTATACGAATGGGGTTGATGAATCCTTTGGATGAATTTCTCTCTTTACCGGAGGAGTTTTTTGTAGATTTAGAAGATAGCGAAGAGTATGGTAAGCAGTTATTTGAAAAAATTAAACGCTTTGTAACCAGATCGGGTATAGAGAGTTATAAGGTGTTGGGAGTCGGTGTTTCTGCTCCCGGATTGGTGGATTCGCGTTTAGGAAAGAGTTTTGATTCTCTCTCTTTTTCAAAAGAGGGACTGGCAAAATGGTTGCAAGGATATATTGGGATTCCGGTATTTATCGAAAATGACTCCAGAATAATGGCGTTAGCAGAATATAACTATGGTGATGCGTTAGAAATGAATAATGTGTTGTGTGTTAATTTTACAGAGAGGATTGGTCTGGGAATGATTCTTAATGGTGAGTTGTATGAAGGAAATAGTGGGCTTGCCGGTGAATTTGGGCATATTCAGGTAAAAGAGGATGGTAAGACTTGTAGTTGTGGAAAAAAAGGTTGTCTGGAAACAGTGGCGTCTGAAAAAGTTTTGTTAGACAATGCTCGTAAAGCATGGGATAATGGTGGTTTTTCTGCTTTACGCAATATGGTTAGTAATATAAATACAATTACTATTAGCTCAATAATTGATGCAGCTAATTCGGACGATGAAAAAGCTATTGAGCTTATTGCTGATGTTGGCAAGAACATTGGAATTGGACTGGCTGTACTGTTACATCTGCTAAATCCTAAAAAAATTATTATTGGTGGTAGTATTGCGGGTGCCGGTAGATTTATTCTTGATCCTATATGGCAATCAATAAATAAATGTACTATTAATCGTATTGCCAACGATACCGAAATAATTACAAGTAATATTAAGGAGAATGTTTTTCTAAAAGGAGCTTACTTTTTAGCTATGAAAAATATTTTTGCGGATACAGAGTGATTTAATTTTTTTTATAAATAAAAAAACAAATTATAAACGGATGAAACGCCCATGTTAAGCAATTTTTAACACACACGAGAATGGTTATATGAGTTAACAGCCGGCAGGATTTGATAAAAATAAGTAATGAGTTGGATTGGCATTCAGAAAAATGTTATTCAGCTCGCAGCGAAGCATTAGAGAGACCGGGAAGCTGAGAACTTGTTCGAAG
>JAYEOD010000191.1:0-3415 GCA_034722575.1 Bacteroidota bacterium
GTTCTACCATCAGCACGCACAGGCGTTCCTGTTTTCATTCTATCGTGCTTAAAACCCAGACTCGCCAAATTTTCAGTCAACCCCTCAGAGGCATACTCACCAATTCTTCCTCCACCAAAACTATTCTCACCAATATGAATTGTTCCATTTAAAAAAGTACCATTAGTAAGAATAACAGACTTAGACTTTATCTCCATTCCCATACGGGTTTTAACGCCAACAATTTTACCCTCATCAACAACAACACCAATAACCATGTCCTCCCAAAAATCAAGATTTGGGATTCTCTCCAAAGCCTTAAGCCACTCTGCCGAAAATTGCATTCTATCGCTCTGAGCACGCGGAGACCACATTGCCGGTCCTTTAGAACGATTCAACATACGAAACTGAATCATTGTTTTATCAGTTATAATACCAGCCAAACCACCCAATGCATCAATCTCACGCACAATTTGTCCCTTTGCAATTCCACCCATAGCAGGATTACACGACATTTGCGCAACAGATTCTCTACTCAGAGTCACCAACAACGTCTTACTACCCAAATTTGCTGCTGCAGCTGCGGCTTCACAACCGGCATGACCACCACCGACAACAATTACATCATACTCCTCAAACATATCTCTATTGTTTCACGTGAAACACTTTAAAAAAATCTAAAACAAACAGCATTATCAAAACCTAGTAAAACTAAAAAATAATCTCCCTTAAATCAACCACAAACAGAGTTGTTTTAAGAGAAAAATTCAAGTTTTACAAATTACTGGTCTGAACACCAACATTTTACATTGCTCGCAACTATAATATTCAAACAAGCAAAGATAAAAATTTATCTTCTAACGATCGCATTCGTTGTTTTTCTTTATCGGTTTTATCATCCTGACCAATAAGATGCAAAATTCCGTGAATAATTACCCGATGAAGTTCTTTAGAAAAAACTTTTCCGTTTTTCGAAGAATTATCTTTAACACGATCTACACTAATAAACATATCGCTACTAATTTGATTAGCCTGAACGTAATCAAAAGTAATAATATCAGTATAATAATTATGATTTAAGTGTTTTTTATTCATTTTAAGCAGATACTCATCAGAACAAAAAATATAATTAATAACTCCCGGAATATAATTATTTACAGTAATAACTTTTACAATCCATTCTCTAATTAACGCCTCGTCTTCTAATCGAAAATCCAGATCTTCGATAAAAAAATTAATTTCAAAATCATTCATTTTCAACCTTTTGTTTCACTTTGTCAAAATATATATTCAATAATTTAATCCTTCTATGGTATTCATCTGAATGGATACAATTTACTTTAAACGACATAGAAACCATAGCTTCATCTTCGTGAAAAGCAACATTATCAGACAACATTTTTATCAAAAAGAGTCCTTTTTTATCATTATCAGATAAGGTAGGGTCATTAATATCACTTTCTGAAAAACCATCTCCTTCATCCTTAACCTCAATAATCAGCTTCTCCGGATTATATTCGTAGAAAAGGGAGACAAATTTTGAAGTATTATTCTTATTACCATGCACCACGGAATTCTCAAAAGCCTCCGTAGTAGCCAAAATAATATTCCCAAAAAAATCTCTTTCAATCCTATAAAAATCGAAAATATCCTGTACGAAATTTTCAACCTCTACAATATTCTCTTTACTCGATGCAATATTAATTCTTTCTCTCGGCTTCATCTCTATTTTTCTAGTTTTACTTGTCAGATGACACTCTTAAAAATCATTTACTTGTGTACAATAAATGTTCTTTTATTTACTCTTTTACTCTTTACTCTTTACTCTTTTACTCTTTACTCTTTACTCTTTACTCTCTAGTCTCGAGTAAATATCTATTCACCTTTTTTTTATATTCGGGCTTTAAAGAAGGAGGAATTGTTTTAATAATCTCCTTCTCACTCTCCTTTATTCTATTATACTCTAAAAAATTGATTGGGTTACTTATTTTGTGATTTTTTATCTCTTTTCCCTCCCTTTTCTTTTCCTTATCACGCTCTTTAATAGCCTTTTCCGACTTTAACATATGCGATTCTATCTCCTTTTGTCTTCTAATAAGCGTTTCGGTCAACCGCCTATTAATCAAATCTACCTCATTCTGTTCCATTTTTTTTATAATCTCATTCAATCCGCTATCACCATCGCCATTTTTTATTTTCTCTTGACGAAGCTCTTCCATCTCTCGGCGAATTGCGGCCTGCTGAGCAGCTAATCTAGCCAAACCTTCACTCATAGATTGTTTTCCTTTACCTTTCGATTTATCAGGCATTTTTCCATTCATCATCTGCTGCATTTTCTCTTTTAACTGCTGCTGTTGCTTACGCAATTCCGACATAGAGGGTTTACCGCTTTTTTTCTGCGATTTACCACTTCCCGAGCCGCTGGAATTCATACTCTGATTCATTTGATCCATCACCTCATTAAGAAAGAGAGCTAAATTATTAAGATGCGTCATTACATATTGTTGACGCGACGTTCCACCGGAAACATGCCTCTCATTAAGATCATCAATAGCTTTTTCTACGTTGTTGTCAATCTCTTTAATCTCCTTTAACACAAAAGGCTGTATCATTATTTGGCGCTTAGCCAGCGCCTGTAAAGAGTCTTTAACCAAACCTATCTCCTGTTTAATTTTATATTGTTCTCTGATTTTCTCTACAAAACGGGGATCGCTTCTTCTTATCAAAGAAAATTCTATCAATAAATCCTCCTGTTTAAAAGAAATATCAACAATATTTTCGAGAAGCTGTTTCAGATTATCCATATCTTCAGCACTCTCGTCCCTTTCCATATTTTTACGAAACTGCTGTAAATTTTTCATTATAGAAGAGAGGCTCTCTTTTATATTTTCTTGATTTTTTTTAGCCTTACTCTTTTTATTCTGCTGCATATTTTCCAAACTCTCTTCAAACTCCTCGTCCAAACTCTTACTCATCTCTTGTGGCTGCGAAAAATTTGTTTTCTGCTCTAATTTGCTATCCTTTTCTTCCAGATTTTTTACCTTCTCCTTTAGCTGTTCATACTCTTTTTCAATCTGTTTTTGCTCCTCAGAAAGAGTATCAATATCACGCCTGGCAGTCTGCTCGGTTTTTTCATTTAACTCTTTCTGATTTTCAAACAACTCTTCAGCCATTTTTTCACTCTCCATAAGATTTTTTTCAAAATCCAACTTTTTAAAAAGCTCCAAACTACGATCCAGATGTTCCTCAAGTTGATCGGCACTCATCTCGAGCTTATCCAATAACTCTTCCGTATTTTCCGAGTCCATTTTTTCCATCATCTCACGCAACTCGTCAAGCAATTCCATAAACTCATCATCGAGAACTTTTTTCATAAGCTTTTGGAGAGCCTCTTGCTTTTTACGAATTTCTTCATTCTGCTCTTTAAACTGCTCTT
>JAYEOD010000192.1:0-3413 GCA_034722575.1 Bacteroidota bacterium
AGGTAGCATTATAGCACAAGATGTTACTTTTTCGCAATTCTATTCTAATCCTTTATTTTTAAATCCTGCATTAACAGGAAACACTGCTTGTGGGCGTATCACTATCAACTACAGAAACCAATGGCCATCATTATCGCACGCCTATAATACTTACAATTTAAGTTTCGATCAATCTCTTCCCGGTATATCAAGTGGATACGGAATAAATATCACTTCCGACCAACAGGCTAACAATACAATTTCTAATAATCAAATCAGCGGACTGTATTCATATCATCTTCAGGCCGGCAGCGAACTAATAATTCATGCAGGGCTGCAAGTTTCGTTTCATATGAATCATATTAACTGGGATAAATTAATTTTTGCCGATCAAATAGATATTAATGGCGATATTTCATCGTACAACACTAGTGGCGAAATTACGGGAGATACAGATAAAAACTTTCTTGATTTCTCCGGAGGATTAGCTTTCGGTTATATGGATAAATACTATGGTGGTTTAGCTGTACATCACATGACAGAACCCGATAATTCATTTACCGACGATAAAGACGGTTTTTTACCAATGCGTATTACACTACATGGCGGAGCAATATTCGACATGAATAACGGAAGATACTCGAAAAGAAAAAAAACTATCTCTCCAAATATATTATTTCAGCAACAAGGAAAATTTCACCAAATTAATACGGGTTTATACGCTAATATTGAGCCGTTTATAATCGGCGGATGGTTCAGACACAATTTTGAAAATCCGGATGCTGCGATAATTTTATTAGGTTTGCAGATTAATGAATTAAATATTGGGTATAGCTATGATTATACCCTATCAGAAATAAGAGGATATAGTGGTGGCGCACACGAAATATCATTATCATACGAATTTTGCATCTATCATGAAAAAAGAAGAAAAATTCGTGCAATAAAGTGCCCTAAATTTTAGTTAATAAATAAACAACTCATAAAAACATTATGCGAACGTATAAAAACTTCACAAAATTTTTTCTGTTTTCAGCCATAATTGCCATTACAGCAACTTCTTGTAGAAAAGAGATGTCTAGCGCTACCGGCTGGGAATATAACAGTATAGAAAACGGTGGTTTCACAAAAGCCGACTATAGAGAACAAGAAACAGGCCCGGGATTAGTGCTTATCGAAGGTGGATCATTCTTAATGGGAGCCACAAAGCCAAATCCAATGATGGAAGATAATAACCAACCACGAAAAGTTACAGTACAATCGTTTTATATGGACGAAACAGAGGTACGTAACATCGATTATGTTGAATACTTATATTGGTTACAACGTGTTTTTAGCAAAGATTATCCTGCGGTATATCGCAATGCATTACCCGACACTTTAATCTGGAGAGATAAATTAGCTTATAACGAGCCTTACTCTGAGCTGTATTTCCGTCACCCTGCTTATCAAAATTATCCTGTAGTAGGTGTTTCATGGATTCAGGCGAATGACTTTTGTGCTTGGCGTACCGACAGAGTAAATGAGATGTTATTAGTAGAAAAAGGAATTCTTAAATGGAGCCCGGACCAAGAAAATGATAACAACTTTAATACAGATGCTTATTTAGCAGGACAATATTTAGGTACCGTAAACAAAGGGCTTCCAAATCTTAACCCTAATTCCGACAGTGCTACACGTAGCGTTAAAATAGAAGATGGTATCCTTCTTCCTAAATATCGCCTTCCTACAGAAGCGGAATGGGAATATGCTGCTTTAGGTCTTGTTGGTAACACTATTGAAGAACGTGTTGTAGAAAGAAAATTCTACCCATGGAACGGTAACTTTGTTCGTAACTCAAACAAAAAATATTACGGTGCTATAATGGCCAACTTCAAACGTGGTCGTGGCGACTATGCCGGTGTTGCCGGAAAGCTTAACGATGGAGCCATAATGCCGGAACAAGTAGGTTCTTATTGGCCTAACGATTATGGGCTGTATAATATGGCAGGAAATGTTGCTGAATGGGTAAGAGATGTTTATCGTCCAATGTCGCACGAAGACGTTTCTGATTTACAACCTTTCCGTGGTAATATTTTCTCTAAAAAAGAGACTCGTCCTGATGGTAGTCTTGTTGAAAAAGATAGCTTAGGTAGAATAAAATATACCCAGATTACTGTTGAAGACGCTAAAAATCGTCGTAACTATCGTAGAGCTAATAACATCAACTACAAAGATGGCGATTATATGTCGATAGTTTCAAATCAATGGAATAATGCTCCGAACGACGACTCAACAGCTACCGGCGCAATGTACAATCCAAGAGTATCGTTAATTAATGATAATGTAAGAGTATATAAAGGTGGTTCATGGAAAGATAATGCTTATTATCTTAGCCCTGGTTCAAGAAGATTTCTTAACGAAAAAATGGCTACAGATTATATAGGTTTCCGTTGCGCTATGTCGCGCGTAGGAAGCCCTATTCAAGGAAGATAAAAAACATTACATACATTTTTTACAAAAGCTGCATTAGAAGTTCTCTTTTAATGCAGCTTTTTTTATATTTTTGAAACTCTTTAAACCACAAGTCACCGCTTCACTTTCTGTTGAACAGTGAAACGATAACTATCAATTACTTATACCAATTGTATTTCAAAATGAGTGATAAAAATCGTTTCAACATGTATTTGGTATAATACGAATTTAAAGAAACAGCACATAAATTTACTTGAGATATAAAAAACAACACAATATGAATATTGAACAAATATACTCTCTCTTCAAAAAGCATCCGGTTATCCGTACCGATTCACGAAAAGTCACCATATCATCACTATTTTTCGCCCTTTCGGGAGATAATTTTGATGGCAACGAGTTTGTTCTCGACGCTATAGAAAATGGCGCCGCATATTGTATTATTGATAATCCCGAGTACAAATACGATGAGAGATGCATTCTTGTTCACAACACTTTAAAAACCCTTCAGGATTTAGCAAAACACCATCGTAACCACATAGATATCCCGGTAATTGGGATTACAGGCACTAACGGTAAAACCACCACAAAAGAACTTATCAGGGAAGTTTTATCGGAGAAATACCGCATTAAAGCAACTTCAGGAAATTTAAATAATCATATTGGAGTGCCTCTAACCCTGCTTTCTATTAATAAAAAAGACGAAATTGCTATTATAGAGATGGGCGCAAATCATACGGGCGAGATAGAATTTCTATGCGATATTGCAAATCCCGAATATGGAATAATCACCAATCTAGGCATAGCGCATTTAGAAGGCTTTATAGATTTTGATGGGGTAAAAAAGACTAAAAAAGAACTTTACAATCACATAAGAAAAAATAATGGAAAAATAATTCTAAACCTCGACGATTCCGATCTGATTTTAATGGCGAATGAAATTTCCAACCTGTCGTTCGGTGAAGATCATAATGCTGATA
>JAYEOD010000193.1:0-3407 GCA_034722575.1 Bacteroidota bacterium
TTTCAAAAAAGACCAAAGAAAGTTTGGCGATAAGGAGTCCTAATAGTGATCCGAATATTGCACCACCCAAAACATCTCCAAAATAATGTACTCCAAGATAAATTCTGCTGTAGGCAACAATTGTTGCCCAGATGATTATTGTAATAGGGAAGTAGCGATAAAATTTCTTTAAGATAGCTGATAAAAAGATAGCTAAAGCAAATGTATTTGTGGCGTGAGAGGAGATAAAACCATATTTCCCACCACAGTGATTATTTACTATATGAACTAACTCATGAATCGGCGATTCGGGACGACAGGGCCTGAAACGTTGAAATACCTCTTTAAAAAGATGTACTGAAAGTTGATCGCTAAGTAGTATTAATAAGCCTATAGCGATAAGAAAAATGTATGATTTTAGTTTATAGTTTTTTATTATCAGATAAACTAAAAAAAGATATAGCGGAATCCACGTTAGTTTATGGCTAATCCAAAACATTAATGTATCAAAAAACGGAGAGTGTAGTCCGTTTAAAGCTAAAAAAATATTAGTATCAATGTTTTGGATTGTTTCAAGCATAATTTATTATTAATGACTATCAAAGCCTCTATTTAAAAACTGAGTTAGTCGTTTTTAAGTTCCTTCCATATCATATCTTTCAATTCGGTAATTCCTTTTTGAATTATTGAAGAGATAAAAATATGGGGTATATCAGGAAGTGTTTGTTCTATTTCGTCCTCGAGCTCTTTGTCGAGCATGTCGCTTTTACTAATAGCAAGAATGCGTTGTTTATCGAGAAGCTCAGGATTGTGTTGCTTTAATTCGTTTAATAGAATTTTATATTCCTCAGTAATATCTTTGTCTGTATCGGCAGGTACCATAAAGAGCAGCAAAGAGTTTCTTTCGATATGACGTAAAAATCTTGTTCCAAGACCTTTTCCTTCGCTGGCTTTTTCAATAATACCCGGTATATCTGCCATAACAAAGGATTGGTTATCGCGATAAGCGACCATTCCTAAATTTGGAGTAAGAGTAGTAAAAGCATAGTCGGCAATTTTTGGTTTTGCTGCCGATACTACTGATAACAGAGTGGATTTTCCTGCATTAGGGAAACCTACAAGTCCTACATCAGCAAGTACTTTTAGTTCAATAATAATCCATTTCTCAATACCCTCTTCGCCGGGTTGGGAGTACATAGGAGTTTGATTGGTAGGGGTTTTAAAATGATCGTTACCACGCCCTCCTCTACCGCCTTTTAAGACAATAAATTCTTCGCCTTCGTTTGTTATTTCGCAAATCTGCTCTCCTGTCTCAAAGTCTTTAACTATCGAGCCTAAAGGTACTTCAAGAATTTTGTCCTCACCTGTTTTTCCGGTAGAGGTGTGTTCGCCACCACGTTCGCCATGTTTGGCACGTAGGTGCTTGGTGTATTTTAAATGCAAAAGAGTCCATTTGTTCATGCTTCCGCGAACAATAATATTTCCTCCCGGTCCACCATCTCCACCATCAGGACCTCCTTTAGGAATGTATTTCTCTCTTCTAAAGTGTGCTGATCCTGCACCACCATTTCCTGATGTGGCATGAATTTTTACATAATCTACAAAATTGGGACTGCTCATTTATCTTATATGCTTTAATGCGTCTTCTGCTGATTCGGATAATCGACTATAAATTTCTTCTTTCGTGCCAATGCCATCAATGGAAATTAACTTATCCATTTTTTTGTAATAGTTGATTGCCGGAAGCGTACGTTGTTCAAACTCTTCGAGGCGACTAACAATTAAATCGGTTGATTTATCGTAACTTCTTCCTTTTTCTGTGTTTCCACGTGCTGATAATCGTTTTATAGAATTCAGTGTAGATACTTTTAACTCCATACAAACAGAAACAGAAGAGTTTATTCTACGTAATAAACCATCGAGGATATATGCTTGTACAAGTGTGCGAGGAAAACCTTTAAAAACATATCCGTTTACATTCGGATGTTTTTTAATCTCTTTCTCAATAAGTTTAATAGCAACTTCATCAGGAACAATTTCGCCACGTTCCATATATGGTTTTGCTATTTTCCCTAATTCTGTACCATTTTCTATCTCTTTACGGAGTTTAGAACCTGTCGAGATATAGTATAGATTATATTTTTTTGCCAGATATCGTCCTTGGGTACCTTTTCCCGCTCCCGGAGGTCCTAAAATAACAACGTTAAGCCATTTGTCCTGAATAGTAGCATTTATCGCTGTTGTTAAAGAGTTATGAATATCTTTTATCTTACCAACACCCTCGATATTATACAGCTTGTTACGCTCTTCATAAAAATTAGCTACGGTTTCGGTTTTTGTGTGATATTCATTAAGTCGGGTCTTTATAACCTGCATGTTATCATCAGCACGACCGGATATTTTCCCTCTCTCCACTAAACGTTCTATTAGTTGCTCTTCAGGAACTTGTAAGCTTAACATGCACGATAGCGATGTGTTCATTTTAAGAAGTAATCCTTCTAAAATGTATGCTTGAACAAGTGTTCTGGGAAAACCATCAAACAGGATACCGTTGCTATTAGGGTGCATCTGTATCTTTTTTTCAATAATCTGAACTATTATCTCATCAGAAGCCAGTCCTCCTTTAGAGATGATTTTATCGGCTTCCTTACCAAGCTCTGTGCCATCAGCAAGTTCTTGACGTAAAATATCACCGGTTGAAATATAAGTAAGATTATATTTTTCAATTAGTAATTTCGATTGTGTCCCTTTTCCAGCTCCCGGAGGTCCAAATAATGCTATATTTAACATGATGTTTAGTATTTTGTATTACTCAACAATAGTATAAATTTCAGATAAATTACGACCTTTACCATCATAATCTAATCCGTACCCAACAATAAAATCGTTTGGAATATCTAAAGCAATATAATCAATATTATATGTCTTTTGGAAAGAACCCGGTTTAAAAAGTAATGTTGCTACCTTAACCTCTTTTGCTCCTAATTGTTGCATTTGAGCAATAATATGTTCCATAGTAATTCCTGTGTCTATGATGTCTTCAACAATAACAACGGTACGATCTTTTACATTGTAATCAAGTCCAATAATTTCGCGAACAGTGTGTGTGCTTTTTGTTCCCGAATACGAAGATAATTTTATAAAAGAGATGTCGCAGTTATGCTCGAACTTGCGTAATAAGTCTGCGGCAAAAATAAATGCGCCATTTAACACTATTAAAAAAAGAGGATCTTTATCCTTTAGTTCGTTATTTAATTTATCAGATACTTTTTGAATCGCTTCTCTAAGCTTAGCTTCACTGATAAAAGGCTTAAAAACTTTGTCGTATAATTGTACGTTTTCAGTCATATTATATTTTGATTTTTTATTTGTTAAAAATAATAATCGCACAAAGATACAAATCTATGGGGATCAGTTGCTCAAATATG
>JAYEOD010000194.1:0-3401 GCA_034722575.1 Bacteroidota bacterium
TGTTGGCAGAAATTATATTATCACCATTTAAAAAGATTTTTCCGCTAGATGGTTCCAGCAAACGATTGAAAGTTCTAATAAGTGTTGATTTCCCGCTTCCGGAAAGTCCCATAACAACAAAAATCTCACCTTTATGTACTGAGAAATTAACATTGTTTACGGCTACTGTGCAACCCGTTTTTTTTAGAATTTCGTTTTTTGAATATCCTTTTTTAAGAAGTTGTCTTGCATCTTTTTCGTGTTTACCAAAGATAACAGAAACCCCTTCAATTTTAATCTGTTCTTTCATACTGTTTAATAATCTGTTGACATTTTATAAAGATAATATTAAACCAACTAAAAAGAAAAAATAAAATTTTTTCTTTTTAGTTGGTTTGTGAAAGATATCTTTTTAGAAATAGTATCCAATATTGATATTAAATCTTGTCATCCAGTCAGGGTCTTCTACACCTGCACCTAAACCTTTTCCAAAGTTATCAGTTAACCAAGGTTGGTTTTTACCCATAGCGTAGTCAACGTAAGTATAAATACTTCCCGCTGTAATTAACATGCCCGGAACTAAATGTTGAGTATCGAAAAAATCTTCGTTTGTTTTGTCTATCATAGTATAGTCAACATAAAACTGTACGTTTGAGATAGGACCAAATTCAACTGGTACAGAATAAGCTAATCCTGCCATATAAATGTCTGCTTCAGCGGCAACTCCATAGTTGGAACCATAAGCTCCCATTTGAACAATGTCTAAGTCGTTTCCTTCGTCATCTTTAGCAGCATAATTATAGTGTGTGTATTGTGCTTTAAGGTTAAAGTTACCAAAGTTACCAACAACGTGTCCGGCGAATACAGTTGATATCTCCGACTCTTCTAAAACACTATTATAAATACCTCCAACTTGAGCAGATGCTCCTATTTCCCAGTTGCTATTAACGTGGTATGCTAAGCGACCATTGAATTGGTTTAATTCGCGTATAGACTTCCCTTCACTTGGCGTGATGTCGTAAGAATAACGACCGGCGCCAGGGCCAGACCAGTTAACACCATCATAACCCGGGCCTTGTGGCTCTGCTTGACGGAAATATGATAATGAAAGATCTATTTTCTCAGAAGGTTTAATGTCAAAATTAATACCCATGTCATAATCATCTTCTAATCCAACATAATACGCTCCTTGGAACCACCATGAGTGAGAGGCATATGTTGTAATACCAAATGGTACTTGAGTTGCACCAAGTTCCATATATACTTTATCTGATAAAGCATAACCTAAAAATCCATGATGAATAAAATGGGTGTTAAAAGTTGGGTAAAAACGATACTCAAAGCTTAGGTCAACACCTTTTACTGAGCCGTCAACGTTTAATCTCCATGTGTCCCATGTAAATTGTGGGCTTGTGGCGTTTGCGTCACTTTCATAACTTGTTGCCATGATGTTGTATCTCATTGCACCACCGAAAGTGAAACCGTCTTCTTTTTGTGCTTTTGCAGCATTTAAGCCAATAAAGCTAATTAGTAATGTTAAAATAAATAGTCTCTGTTTTTTCATATTAAAAAAATATTTGGTGATTATTAATATATAAAGTATTAATTTCTAGAGTACTAAAGTCGGTAAATGATCTGTGATTGATTATTTATTGTGATTTGAATTAAATAACAATTTTTGATTTGTTATCAATATATTTATAAAGATAGTTTGTGTAGAAATCTATTGCAGATTTTGATAGGAATTTTCTGTTTTTTATAAAATAAATATTCAAATCGCCCTCGTTTTTGTGCGATGCAAAGGTAGATAAATTATGCAGAATACCAAAATGTAGTATACTCTGTTCGTATGCAATGATTTATATTGTGGCGAGTAAATAGATAATTTGCTTTTGTTGCAGGAACTTTCCACAGAATTTGAATTATATATAATGGTAAAGGCTTAATTCAATACTATGAATTAAGCCTTTAATAAAAAAAAATAGTGTTATGTATTAACCAATAAATTCCATTTCGTGTTGTTTAGTGGTTTTTTCGCAGTAGTGACATTTTAAGCGTAACTCTTCATTTTCGGGAGTTACTAATTTGAATTTTGAAGAGATGTTTTGATTGTTGGTAATGCATTTAGGATTAATGCATTTTACATAGCCTCCTATTTCGTTAGGCATTTCTACTTGATGTTTTTCTACTACTTCAAAATTTTTGATTGAAATTAAAGTGGCGTTAGGCGCTACAAGAGCAATTTTGTTAATCTCTTCAATCTTAAAAATGGTGTTGCTGATTTTTATTAAGCCTTTCTTACCATATTTTTTACTGTCGAGGTTAATGCCAAATAGTGCCTGATCTTCTGAATTATCAAGGTGAAGAATCTTTATTACCTGAAAAACTTTATCTGTAGGTATATGATCGATAACAGTACCATTCTCAATAGCTGATACTTTTAATTCTGTTTTCTTTTCCATCGTTTTTTTTTGTTTTTTATTTTATACCTAAAATTGCGGCTACTAAAGCTTGTCGCACATATACTCCGTTTAATGCTTGTTGAAAATAGTATGCTTTTGGGTTGTTGTCAACATCTTCAGATATTTCATTTACACGAGGTAGTGGATGTAATACTCTCATGTTCTCTTTTGAGCTGCTAAGCATTGCATTTTCTAGAACAAATGAATTTTTTACCCTTTCGTATTCCATTGGATCGCTAAATCGTTCGCGCTGTATTCTTGTCATGTATAAAATATCACACTCTGGCATAGCTTCTTCCATCTCGGTATATTGATGGTATTGTAGTTTTGCGTTTTTTATATGTCTTTTTACAGAACTTGGAAGTTTAAGCTCTTCGGGAGAAACAAGATGAAAAGTAGTGTTGTATTTACACATCGCTTCTACTAAAGAGTGTACGGTTCTACCGTATTTAAGGTCTCCAACTAGCATAATGTGAAGATTATCGAGAGTGCCTTGTGTTTTGCGAATAGAATACAAGTCTAGCAAACACTGTGTTGGGTGCTGGTTTGAGCCATCACCGGCATTGATAATTGGTACTGAAGCAACTTCCGATGAAAATCGGGCAGAACCATCTAATGGATGACGCATTACAATCATATCAGAGTAGTTGCATACTGTTAGAATTGTGTCTTTTAACGATTCTCCTTTTTTTACGCTAGAGCTGGAAGCATCGGTAAAACCAACAATTTTTCCACCAAGCTGACTAATAGCACTCTCAAAGCTAAGTCGTGTTCTTGTTGATGGCTCGAAAAACAGAGATGCTATTACGTGATTCTTTAATAAATCCTGACGAGGATTCTCTTCAAACTCTTCAGCAAGGTTTAGGATTTTTGTGTACTCCTCTTTGCTGTAATCTGATATTGAAATCAGATTCCTGTTCTTTAAGTTGGTGTTTTTCATTCGTTTATAATTTGTTTTTT
>JAYEOD010000195.1:0-3389 GCA_034722575.1 Bacteroidota bacterium
AGCGTAATTAGCCAATAACAGAGCTGATTATAGTATAAAGAAATTATTAATATTATTAATTCAAAATTAGAAATATGAATACGATGAAAAAAACATTGAGAGATTCGGCAGCTATGAGATGGGTTGTTCTTATTTTGCTCTCAGGACTGACTTTTAGTACTTATTGGTTTCAAGACTTTTTTGGTGGACTAAAAGGTTTAATGGAGACCGATATGGGGTTCTCTAGTGAAGAGTTTGGTCGTTTAATTGGTCTTACTACTGTCGCTAATGTGTTTGGTATGATTATAGTAGGAGGGATTATCCTAGATAAATGGGGCGTTAGAATTGCAGGTGTAGCATTTGGTTCATTGGCTGTTATAGGTGGTGCGATTACTGCTGCGGCAAGCTATGGCTTTTTTGGTGATAGCCATTCTGAAATGCTTAATGGTATGATAGTAGGTAGGGTGTTATTTGGCTCTGGTCTGGAGGTGATGTGTGTTGTAGCTACTCGAACTATTGTAAAATGGTTTAAAGGATACGAGCTTGCTCTTGCCATGGCTCTGAATATGGGTTTTGGTCGTTTAGGTAGTGCGATGGGTATTGCGCTTTCTCTTGATATTGCCGGTGGTTCTGTTTCGCCAGCAGTTGCCTTTGCTGCTACATTAATAGCTATTTCTCTTATTTTATTCCTTGTTTATTTGATTTTTGATGTAAAATTAGAGAAACAATCTAAAGTAGAATCAGAAGAGCAAGTTGAAGACGAAGATTTTAATTTTTCTGATCTTGTTAAATTGATTACAAATAAATCTTTTTTATATATTGCATTACTTTGTGTCTCTTTTTATGCTGCAGTGTTTCCGTTTATTCAATATGCACCTGATTTATTAATTAATAAGTTTGGTTTTACTGATGTTTTACCAGAGAGTGCGAATATTATTCTTTTTGGAAGTAAGACTCTTGGTAACTCTAGTGTGTTTATAGCTTTATTTTTATTTGCTATTGCTATTTCAGCCGTGCCTTCATATATAAAAAATATAAATGTGCGTCGTGGGTTTATGGTTGCTGTAGTTCTTTTATTTATAGCTTTTGCATATGCAATTAGTGATGTTATGGCTGTTTGGTTTCATAATGGAGGTAAAACAGCTAGTCTTATTCCTTTAGGAACAATTCTTTTTACTCCTATTTTTGGTAATTTCGTTGATAAAAAAGGTAAGGCAGCTACGTTGATGATTTTCGGGTCGTTATTGTTAATATTTGCGCACTTATCATTATCAATATTTAATAATGTAACATTGGCATATTTTGGTTTGGTTAGTCTTGGTGTAGCTTTCTCTTTAGTGCCTGCTGCTATGTGGCCTTCTGTAGCTAAAATTGTTGCTGAAAACAGATTGGGTACAGCATACGCTTCAATGTTTACTATTCAGAATTGGGGGCTTGCTCTTTTCTTCTGGGGTATTGGCGCTTTATTAGATTTTGTTAATAAAGGTAATATTGAGGCTATCAGAGCCGGTGAAATGAATTATGATTATACTATCCCTATACTTGTATTGGTACTTCTTGGTGTTGTCTCTATTTTTCTTTCTTTTATGTTAAGGAAAGCCGATAAGGAACAGGGCTATGGTCTTGAATTACCTTCAAATAAATAATAATAAAATATTATTATTACAAAAAGAGCCGAAGTTTTTAAAACTTCGGCTCTTTTTTTTACTGCGATGATTTGTTGTTTTATAATTTATACGAGTCCAACTCTCTGCACTCTAAACTATTTAAAGAGCTTTTTTTAATTGGTTCTCAACTCTTGATTCGCATAATTTACAGATATTCTCCTTTTGCGAGATAATTTTGTACGTAGTCTTTTACACCTTCTTGTAGGTTATAGAATTTATTCGGATAACCTGCTTTAAGTAATTTACTCATATCAGCTTCGGTAAAATACTGGTACTTATCGCGGATATCAACGGGAGTGTCAATAAAATAAATGTTTTCCTTTTTTCCGAGAGCAGCAAAAGTAGATTTGGCAAGTTCCAAAAACGATTGTGCTTTTCCTGTTCCTAAGTTATAGAGCCCCGATTCAGGTTTGTTCTCTTTTAGCCATAGTATCACACTAATAACGTCTTTTACATATACGAAATCGCGTAGTTGTTCCCCGTCTTTAAATTCTGGTTTGTGCGATTTAAATAGCTTTACATCTCCTTTTTCGTTAATCTGATTAAAAGAGTGAAGGATTACTGATGCCATTCTTCCTTTGTGGTATTCGTTAGGGCCATAAACATTAAAAAACTTTAATCCAGCCCAAAAAGGAGGTTGTTTTTTTTGTTTTAATGCCCACTTGTCAAAATTATTTTTCGAATCGCCATAAGCATTTAGGGGTTTTAAATTCTCAACAATATCGTGACTGTCGATATAACCAAACTCTCCCAGTCCGTATGTTGCGGCCGAAGATGCGTATATTAATGGTATGTTATTATCTGCGCAAGCTTTCCAAATATCCTTAGTATAATTAAGATTTAGCTTGTCGAAGATGTTTTTATCAAACTCTGCGGTATCTGTTCTGGCGCCAATATGGATAATAAATTCCACGTCTGCGGCATTATTACTCAACCATTCAATAAAAATAGCTCTTTCTATTTTTTGTGAGAATTTTTTTCCTGTAAGATTTTCTTTTTTCTCTGTTTTAGAAAAATCATCAACCAGAATTATATCTTCAATGCCATTACTGTTCAGTTTGCTTATCAAACCACTACCAATAAATCCGGCTGCTCCAGTTACTACTATCATAATGTGTTTTTTTAATATCGCAGCAAATATAATGATATTTTATATCATGGTGTAATGAGTAAAGCAGTCATTTAATTATCGAATTAATCGAATTTTTTTTAGTGAAAGGGTGTTTTATGCAGGGAAATCGCCTTTAAAAATCGTCATTTAACCCACTGGTTGTTAGTTTGTTAATGTTGTTTTTTGTGTCTTTATCAAAGAAAGATATTATTAACTTGACAAAAAAAATGTCGAATTTTCAAAGCAATAATAATTGTAACAGCTTGTTTATGAGTAGTTTTAATGAAATGACAGATACAAGACGTACAAACAAGGGTAATCATTACTATTCTTTAGATGAACCGAGCCATACTAAAATTTTTAATATACACGAAAATGATTATATGAGTTAACAGCCGGCAGGATTTCGATAAACCTTCAAGGTTTGCAGCTGTATTTGTAAAGGTAAGTAATGAGTTGGATTGGCATTCAGAAAAATGTTATTCAGCTCGCAGCGAAGCATTAGAGAGACTGGGAAGCTGAGAACTTGTTCGAAGATCACCCGGTCGAACTTATGCTTTGCAAAGAGATGGATAATATTTTTATGTAAGCCTTGATTTTTCCGTCCCTTTTTATCAAGAAAAAGGGGCAAT
>JAYEOD010000196.1:0-3387 GCA_034722575.1 Bacteroidota bacterium
TGACGTAATAGACACTTCTGAAGTTGTTAAAATAAACACCCTTAATGGAGAGTATAAAGACAACAAGTCGAAAATTATTCCGGTAAAAATACACCGAGCTAAACAAATTTTCGATTGCAAAAACAAAATGATAATACAACCTAAACTGTTTGCCGAGAAAAAAGGTGAAGGTGGTTATTGGAAAGATTTTGATTGGGATATAGCTTCAAAACTTGGCATGGAATCAGTTAATGCACCATACAGTGGTAATTACTGCTTTGTAAATACAGAGATGTATTGGCCAATAAATCACATGGTATCAGAAACAGATAAATCAGTTAGCTGTATTGAGTGTCACACAAGAGACAATGGTCGCTTGGCAGGACTGGATGATTTTTATATGCCTGGTAGAGATAATAACTCAATAATCGACAATATAGGTTTATTGCTAATATTATTAACTCTTGGAGGTGTTATAGTTCACGGAACTATAAGGTTTGCTTTAACAAATAAAAAGACTCATTAATAATAATTAGTGTTTGTCCATAATGTTCGCTGACGAGGCTTTAGCAGTGTTAAACGACTGTTTTTTTAAACAAGAATAACGAAGAGCGAACATTCTGAACCAAACACTTAACTTTATAAACAAATTTTAATTAATCGAGTCGTTTATGACTCTAAAAAAATACTAATGCAAAAAGTATATATATATAAAAGTTTTGAAAGATTTTGGCACTGGGGACAAGCTGCGCTTATTATTTTTCTACTATTTTCGGGTTTCGAAGTACATAGCTCTTATAATTTCTTAGGATTTGAGAGAGCTGTTTTATATCACAACATAGCAGGGTGGGCGTTAATTGCTCTTTATGTGCTATCTTTTTTCTGGCATATTGTTACCGGAGAATGGAGACAATACATTCCTACTACCAAAAATTTAGTAGCTCAAATAGAGTATTATTTAATTGGGATTTTTAAAAATGCGCCTCACCCAAGTCAAAAGTCACTCTCCAATAAGTTAAATCCTTTACAGAGAATAGTTTATCTGGGTATCAATCTTATTATCATTCCTTTAATGATATTATCAGGATTAACATATCTATTTAATCGTTATCAATCGAACGACACTATCAAAAGCCTGAATTTTGGTGAGATAGGAGATATTGCTACAATTCATACAATTGGAGCCTTCTTACTGGTTATGTTTTTAATAGTACATCTTTACCTAATAACAACCGGTCACACGGTAACTGCAGGTCTTCGGGGAATGCTTACAGGTTACGAAGAGTTAGAAGAAAACAAAGAAGAGAATAAAAAATAGAATCTGTTTTTAACCATAATGAAAACCAAAAAATGGAAAATCAAAAAAGTCAATATTTAAACCCTTACTTTGCAGGATTCTTATTAGGTCTTGTTCTCTTAGCCTCTATATATATTACAGGACGCGGTTTAGGGGCAAGCGGCGCACTTAAAAGCGTTGTTGTTTCGGTGGTTGAAACAGTTACACCACAACATGCCGAGACTGCTCAATTTTATACTCACTACACAGAGACACACTCTAATCACCCAATGAAATCGTGGCTTGTTTTCGAGGTTTTCGGTGTTTTGGTTGGAGGATTCTTATCGGGACTTGTTTCGAACAGACTAAAATTCAAAACAGAACATAGTCCACAAATCACATCTAAAAAGAGAATAATATATGCTATTATAGGAGGTGCCCTTTTTGGTTTTGGTGCACAGCTTGCCCGAGGTTGTACCAGCGGTGCTGCACTCAGCGGAATGGCAGTGCTATCTACCGGCGGCTTTATTACTATGATGGCAATATTCGGTTCGGGATATATTGTAGCATATTTTTTTAGAAAACTTTGGATTTAAAAATATTATTTAACAATTATATTTATCGTTATTATGGCACCATTAGTACCTGAAATAATTAGTGAAGGATTAAATTTTTTGATTGCTTTTATAATTGGAATTGGATTTGGGTTTGTTCTTGAACAAGCAGGGTTCTCCTCATCTAAAAAACTTGCCGGACTATTTTACGGAAAGGACTTTACTGTTTTACGTGTATTTTTCACTGCAGCAATAACTGCGATGATTGGAATTCAATTTCTAGGTTATTTCGATTTACTCGATCTGGAATTAATTTATATCAATCCTACTTACCTATGGTCTGCAATAATAGGTGGCATTGTTATGGGAGTAGGATTTATTCTTGGTGGTTTTTGTCCCGGTACAAGTGTCTGCGCCGCAGCTATCGGAAAAATAGATGCAATGGCTTTTATATTTGGTTCTCTTATAGGAATATTAATTTTTACAGAAGGTTTTCCACTCTTTGAAGAGGTTTTTAATAGCGACTATTGGGGTAATGTTCACGTATATAATTCTTTAGGGATTTCATCAGGATTATTTGGTTTACTGCTAATTATTATGGCCATATTCGCCTTTATTGTAACCACAATTATCGAAAATAAAGTAAACAACAGAAAAGGGATGTCTATAAACATCGTAATGAAAAAATATGGTTTTGCTATTGGATTAACCTTAACACTTGGATTAATTTTACTCAACCTCCCTACTAAAGAAGAGCGTTTATTATCAGAGTTTTCCGACAAAGGTTTTATTGAGCAACAGGAGTTTAAATATTTCACTACCGACCAAATAGCTTATCATCTTATCGACAAAAATAACTCTATTCAAATTATTGATGTTAGAGACAGTTTAGCTTTCAAAAAATTCAATCTACCTACATCAGTAAATATCACTTACTACAATTTATTAGATAAGCAATGGAGCAGTCTTATTGATAAAAACAAAGAGATCCATCTCTTTTATTCTGACAATGAATTACTTTCGAAAAAGGCCAGTATTATCTCCGAACGCTTAGGTTATAAAAATAACTTTGTGTTAAAAGGTGGCATAACAGAATTCAATAAACTTATTATGCAACCTACAGAACATATTGCAAAAAACACTCAACAAGCTTCTGACTACAGATTCCGTACAAAAGCAAAAACACGTATTATAGAGCTTATTAAGGAATTAAAGAACAGTAAAAAAATAGTTATACCAAAAAAACGTAAAGTAATAAAAGGGGGTTGTTAATCGACCAATAAAACAAAACCGATGATTAAATATCATCGGTTTTGTTTTTTAGACAGGATTTACATGATTTCATCCGTTTATAATTTGTTTTTAATTGGTCGGATGGAAGTCGCCTTTATAATCATTGTCGTGTGTATTAAAGATTTTAATATGGCTCGTTTCATCCGTTTATAATTTGTTTGCCCTGATATCAGGCTTTTAAAAATCCTATTTAACATAATATTTTTTTGTTGTTCTTTTGCCTTGACGCAAAAGAACCAAAAAGTCAAGGCTTACATAAAAATATTATCCATCTCTTTGCAAAGC